>JAYVPF010000169.1:0-5768 GCA_043757535.1 Burkholderiales bacterium | reverse complement strand
AGCAAACGCGTCTGCGTGATCCTCACCGGTCCGAATATGGGCGGCAAGAGCACCTACATGCGGCAAGCCGCGCTCGCGGTCATCATGGCGTATGCGGGGTGTTTCATTGCGGCAAATCAGGCCACGATTGGGCCGGTAGACCGCCTGCTCACACGCATCGGGGCAAGTGATGACTTGGCCTCTGGCCGATCCACCTTCATGGTGGAAATGACTGAAGCGGCCGCGATCCTGCAACGCGCGACGCCGAATTCTCTGGTGATCGTTGACGAAATTGGTCGCGGCACGTCAACGTTTGACGGCCTCGCGCTGGCCACCGCCATCGCACGACGTCTCATCAACAAAACGCAAAGCCTTACCCTCTTCGCCACCCATTATTTCGAACTCACCGAACTCGCCAACGATTTCGCGACGTGTGTAAATCAGCACGTCTCAGTCGTCGAACATGGTGATCGCGTCGTCTTCCTGCACGAGGTAAAAGCGGGCCCCGCGAGCCGCAGTTACGGGATCGATGTGGCTAAGCTTGCAGGCATGCCCGCCGAGGTCATTCGCGATGCGCGGCGTGAGCTTGAGCGGCTGGAGAAAGAGCGCACACACAGCGCCCCGCAGGTGGATATGTTTGCCTCGGTTGCCGCACCGGTTGCATCGGTTGCTCCCCCGTCACCGGTGCTCGCTGAGCTGGCCGCGCTCGACGCCGACGATTTGAGCCCACGAGAAGCGCATGCCAAACTCGCTGCGCTGATCGAGGCGGCGCGGAAAACTTGAGCTAGCGGTTTGCCTTGTCGAGCGCAAGCGTGTTCAAGTCATTGGCGCGAATAGCAGCCAGTGTCTGCTCCGCCAAGCGAGCTGCACGCTCGCGATCAGCGGCATTCGATAAGGTCTGAACATATCGGTCCGTCAAGCTGCCTGCACACTGCCCCCTGTTTGCGCAGAGTAGCAAAGCGGTCAAACTGTCCGCGCTACAGTCGAGGCCCAGCTGACAGGCCGCCATGGCAAAGGCGAGCCCGCGCAAGTCGGATCGCTCGCTGTTGGGCAGCTGCTGTGCTTCCATCTTTTGCGCGATCATTCGGTGCATGTAATCCTGTAACGATGCAATGGCGTAACCGTCGCCAGACTGAACCGTGCGCCGGGCAACATCAAGCGCCTCACCGTTACGCCCTTCCAGAAAATGCTTCATGGCGAGCTCGCCGGGCGCGAGGATTTCACCCTTTTTCCATGCGTCTTCCTGACGCTGGCTGGCGTGAACAATCTCATCGCGCGACATGTAAAAAAATCGCTGGCAGCGATTCAAAAGTTCGCGGTAAGCGGCCAGACGCAGCGGTGTGTTAGGTGCCGCCGCAGGCATGGCCGCAGCAAATTGCTCGACCGTGACCGGCCGCCCCTCTGCGCCCAGAAATGCGGGGAAGCAGGCCGACCAGGCGCGATAGGCGATATTGCGCGTGAGACCGTCGGTACTGCCCGAATATTGGTCGTAGACCGCCGCTAAATCGGTCGCCCGCTCGACCCCGTTGCCAAGGCGCTGGGTCAGCGTTGCAACATCAGACCAGCGCAACTCGTTTGCCGTAGCAGAGCGCTCGGCCGCTCCCGATGCGACGATCGACGGCGCGGATTTCGCAAACGTTGACGTATTGGCCAGCACTTGCGGTGGGCCACTGCGCAGCCCCCACCATGCGAGCAATATCACGGTTGCCAACAAGGCGGCAATGAGAGTAATTTTCAGCTTCAAAATGCAAAAACCCAAGAACGAGTCTTGGGTTTTAGCCCATCACGGAGGCACGCCGCTTGGACGCGACATCCTGACTGTCGTACAGCGCTAAATGCAGCCGTTAATTTTGAACGAATGGATACGGGTGCTCCAGTTGAACGTTCCGTTTGCTTTCAGATACTCGGAGGTGTACCAGAAGGTGCAATCGTCGACCGGATCCACGCTCATGTGGCTGTAGTCACCCCAACGGCTCAGATTGGCTGTTTGGGAACCGGTTCCCTGCACAACCACGGTCTCGTTGCTCAGCGTGTTGAGCGTGTCGCTCGCCAAACGCGTCGCGTATCGGATCGCGGGGTTAATACCGGTGCTTGACGCGCTGTAACCGAGCGCGATATTGCCCTGCTTGTCCATGGCGATGCTGCCCATCCAGCGGTGCGTGGTGTCGGGCGAGTAGGATGACTGCTGGAAGACCACTGGCGTCGTGTTCGGCGTTCGAATCTCATACCAGCGCGTTGCCGAATTGCCGCTGCTCCGTTTGTTTGTGGCGTTGACTTTGACCGCATGGTTGACCACTAACGCATCGTGGCCATCAGCAAATTTGCGATACGCAAGACGATACATCGCGCGGTCAGCCAGCGAGTCGAGCGTCTGGCTAGTACCCAATTGCGGCACGCAGGTACCACCACCGCAAGCCGCCGCGAACGCAGTCACAGCGATCGCGGTTGGACCCGTAAACGTGCTGCTAGCGGGTGTTGCCCAATTCACGCTAAATTTCCAGAGATTAAGTTTGTTGGTGCCGATATTGACGAAGAAATTCGGCGTCCCAGCTGTGGGCAGCGTCGTTCCGTCCAGATCAGAGGGCAACAGTCCACCGTAGGACGTGCTCAACTGAAAGCATTGCTGCGACACCGAGGCAGAGCCCGCGAGCATGCTCGTCCGATCCATGGCGCATACTTTAGAGCCACCAAACGTATTGCCGTTAAAAATGTTGTAACTGACGTAGTACGCATCAGGCCAGACACCGGCTTTGGGGTAGTCATTGAAACCCGTGTATTGAAAGGCGTAGCGATCATAGGCACCGGTTGCGTCGGACGTCTTTGATACCGCAACGCACTGGAAGTACGGCCCGCCACTGGGGACGGCAAACTGCATCAGCACCCAGCGATTGGCCAACTTGTCATACTGCACAATGGGATCACCGTCATTGGATGTCTCGCAGGCTCCGCCAAAACCGGTGAAGAGTGTGTTGCCCGACACGGGCCCATACACCGCTGCGCCAGTCGTCTTGCTAAACACCGCGAACGAGGTGTTGACCCATTGCACAAATTGGGTGGCACCGATTGCGCCTGTGGTGTCGGGCGGTGCCGAAGTCACGGTAAAGGCGCCCACCGGCCCCACAAATCCGTTGCCCACACCATCGACGCCCAAGCCAGTAGTTGTTGGCGCAGCGCCCGAGACCTTATGGGTAGTTTGTACGGCGTAGTCATCGACAAAATCCGGAGAATCGTCGTACGGCACGCGGCGTTTGTCCTTGGCCTCCTTGATGACGGAGGTGTCGATCGGCTTGCCCGGCGCGTCGCGCAGCACAAAATTATGGTCGTGCTGTGACGCCTGAATGATCTCAACGTTGGCGCGCGCGTTATCCGAGTTGCCCTGAGCCATGACGGCGATCGGCAATGCGGCGACGGCTGCTAGCAGCCCCTTCAATAGCGAATTCATCTCTACGTTTCTCCTTGTTGTTGAAAATGCTTAGGCACAGCGGGATGGTGGTGACACTCCGTGCCCCAGAAGCCAATGGTTTGCAGCTTTTGGCGCGTTCCACAAGCTGCGTGATGGTACAAGAATAGGGAAGGAATAACTATCGGTTAATTCCTATGGCATATGCCGAATCACGATATTTAGGGCGCTCAGCGTCCCGTGATTTGTAGCGGGCATGGAGCCGCGTTGCCGCTGCTACGGCGACCCATTCGTGCGCTTGGCGTCGACCGCCTGATGGCCGTAGGCATAAAGCTCCAATCGTCCGGACACACCCAGCTTCAGGTAAATCGATGACAGGTGATTGCGCACCGTGTTTTCGCTCAAATTGAGGTGTCGCGCAATCTCTTTGTTGCTCGCTCCGGGAAAGTGATCCAGTTGCAGCAGGAGATCGCGTTCGCGCCCGGTCAATCGATCCAGCCGCGCGTCATGCTTGTGCGTGTCGCGCCGATTGACCAGCGCATCGAAAACACTGCCAGTAACGTGCCGATCAAGCCAGATTTCGCCTTCGTGGACTTTGCGAATCGCCTTCGCGAGGGTCGCCGAGGTTTCCGTCTTGTTGACCACACCACGGGCTCCGGCGAACACCAGTTGCTGACAGAACAGCGCGTCTGCTTCGGCACCAAACACCAGTACCCGTCCTCGCGTGGCTTTGATCAGTGTTGCGAGCACGGTGAACACCGACTCGTCGCGAGCCCGGCCAACGTCACAGACCATCACATCAACTTCGTCCGGCCTGATGCGTTCGAGCGCGTGATCGAGATTCGGCGAAGTGCCAACGACGATGATATCCGGCACTCGTTGACCGAAAACAAGACTAAGCCCTTCCAGCAGCGTTGGCCACTGGTCAATCAGCCACACCCGCACGGTCGCATGTGCAATCGCGTGAGGCGTTGCCTTCGCATGCGTTGTCGTCACGACATCCATGGCGACTACAACGATCCAGTCTCTAAATTCAGATCTCTCACACGTGCCCCTCGATCAACCGGCTTGTTATTGACTGTGTCAAATGTCACCAGACTAGCGACTTCTCTCCGTAACCGCGATGCTCACCGATGGCGACAATGCCGACAAAAAAATCTGTCGACCGGAGACAGGTAGCCATTCAGGATTCTGGTTAAGCGGGCCTGAACCGCCTATTCACGCTCGACTTTACAAATATCACGTTAGTACGTTAGTACCAGATTCATCCCAAAAAATAAGGGATAACCCTTGGTACGTCTTTGGTGCTTTTGTAGCGTAACGGCGACAAAGAACGCACTTAATCTCAACACACCACAACCGCATCGAGATGCTCCGCTGTTGCGCAGGTACGACTAAAGACCAGAAATTTCATTTAAGAGATGGAAAAATGAATCGCGTGTGTCGAAGGATCAAACAAGTATTTTTGACGGGCGGCACCGGGCTCTTGTGTGCTCTCGCGCTCACTGATGCGGCGGCAACCCCGATCTCGGGTGCGATCTACACAACCACGGTTAGTGGCACCACCGTCAACGGCAATATCTATGAGGCCAAGGCGGATGTCTACCTCAACGGCGGGCCGCAGAACACTAATCCTCATGGTCTGCCCGACGGCGACTACTATTTTCAGGTGACCGATCCTTCGGGAACAGTGCTGCTCTCCGCCGACGCAATCACCTGCCGTCAATTGACAGTGACGGATGGCGTGGTGAGCGGCGGCGCAGGAACTTGTCCACACGCGAACGGTAGCTTCAACCCCGCCAACGGCAGCACATCGGTTCAGCTCATACCGTATGCCGACACGCCGAACAACGGCGACGAGTACAAGGCGTGGATCACGCGGGTAGCGGATTACAACAACGGCGACTGCCCAAGCGCCAGCTTTGGCTTCTGCCATTCCGACACCAAGACCGACAATTTCAAGGTGCGTTTGCCGGGCCTTGTCTATGTGAGCAAGACCATCACCGGTGTCACCGCCAGTGTCATCACCGCGAATCTGAGCTTCCCTTTCAGCATCGCCTGTAGCACCCCGACGGCGACTTACAGCGGTATCGTCACAGTCGCCACCGGCACCTTGACGGGCACCACCACGGTTGCCGCCGTACCAGCGGGCAGCTCCGCGTGCGCCATTACCGAAGGCGCACAACCTACAGCACCGAGCGGCTACACGTGGGGTGCTCCGACTTACCCAACGCAGCCTACCGGCACCATGGGAGCGGGTGGCTCGCTGTCGGGCAGCATCGGCAATCCACTGAGCGCCAATGCAGGCAGCATCACGGTGAGCAAGACCATCACCGGTGTCACCGCCAGCGTCATCACCGCGAATCTGAGCTTCCCTTTCAGCATCGCC
>JAYVPF010000168.1:0-22020 GCA_043757535.1 Burkholderiales bacterium | reverse complement strand
CTACAACGAGAATGCCACCCCCTTCGTCTGGCGCAAGCGCGAGGTGAAGGGCTCGCAGCTTCGTAACACTATCGTTAACTTACGCAATTAAACACTAGCAAATAGTGCCGTAGGGTGCAATCTCATTGCACCTCGTGACCTCAATCAAGACTTGGCTGGTATCAATTTGGGTGCAATAAGATTGCACCCTACGGTTTGTTGACAAACGCCCAATCACTAATCGCCACAAACTCCGCCGTCGTCAAATCTTCCGCGCGGGCTTTTGGGTCAACACCTATCGCTGACCAGCCGTCCGGCGTGACCCAGGCGGACAGGCTGTTGCGCAGCATCTTGCGGCGCTTGGCGAAGGCGTGGGTGACCATCAGCGCGAACGCTTTTTCGTCTTTGGGTTTGAGGCGTTTTTCACCCAACGGCGTGAGTCGCACGATGCTCGAATCGACCGACGGCACTGGCTTGAACGCGGTCGGCGGCACGTCGAAACATTTCTCGATTTTGAAGCGATATTGCAGCATCACCGAGAGCCGCCCGCGCGCATCCTCCCCCGCGCCCGACGCCATGCGATCCACGACCTCTTTTTGCAGCATGAAGGTCATGTCCGAGATGCGATTCTCATACTCGCACAGCCGAAACAGGATCGGCGTGGAGATGTTGTAGGGCAGGTTGCCCACCACGCGCAAGGGCGTTGGCAAGGCGGCGAAATCAAACGCCATCGCGTCAGCCTGATGCACGCGCAACTTACCCGCATCAAATTCATGCACGAGGCGCGCGACCAGATCGCGGTCGATTTCGATGGCGTCGATGCCGCCGTTCGATCCCATCGCATTGATAAGTTTGCGCGTCAGCGCGGCTTGTCCCGGCCCGATTTCCACAATGTGTTGTCCGGGCTTCGGGTCAATCGATTCGACGATGCGATTGATGATCGATTGATCGACCAGGAAGTTTTGGCCGAATCGTTTGCGGGCGCGGTGGTGAGTGCTTTGGGGCGTGAATTCGCTCATTCGCAATGATCCAGTTCAGCAAGCAGTCGCGGCATCGCCTCACGCATGCCGCGATAGGCGACGACCTCGGGCGTCATCGAGCGCAGCGACGCGGCAAGCTCCGCCGCGCGCCCTGGAGTTGCCGCCAGAACTTCCACCAGCGGACTCATCATCACCCGAATGAAAAACACTGCACGCTGCAAATGCGGCAGCGGCCACGTCGTCTGCCGCTCAACGCGGAAGAAGAGGTTTGGCAACAGCGGCGACATATCGCGCAACGTTTCCGTCCACCACGTATCGTTGTTGTCGGGATGTTGATCAAGGCTCGCGCTCGGCACGATGAGCCAGACGTGACGCAGCATGGACTGCTTCATGAACGCCATGGTCATGATGCTTTGTGCTGCGGCGATGAGCGCTTGATTGTCGGCGACCGGGGCGTGAATCGCCGCGAAATCCAGCCCCAATTTCTCGCGCGGATCCCAGCGTGAGGGGAAGCAGACGGAGAGGTATTCGGTGCGCAGAGCGCCCGCTTCTTGTTTCAGGATTACGAAGTCTTCTTGCAGCGAGAGGACGGCGTTCTGTGCTAGCTCCCCTCCCCCCTCGTGGGGGAGGGGCAGGGGGAGAGGGGGGCCGTGGCGAATCACGTCGCGTGGGTCACTGATGCCACCGTCCCCCTCTCCCCCGGAGCCAGCTGGCGACAAGTGTGTCGCGTCCCCCACCGGGGGGGAGGGGGTCAAACTGCGAATTGCTGCGAGCACCGAGGCGTCTGCGATACCCACCATCGCACGCTCCCGATGCAAGGCAATCACCCGCTCGCGCTCTCGCCGATAAATATCGGCCAACTTATCTTTCAACAACAACGCAGGTGCATCGGGATCAAGTTTTTCCAGATTCGGACGCATGCGAAAAGGCGTCACCACCGGCCACGGCATGCCGCGCGCGGGCGTCAGCCAATCAGCGTCGTGCTGCATCAAAATGTTTCTTGATTCCCTGCCAGCATTCAAAATAGTTGCCTTGCAACTCGGGTGAATTCAGCGCGTATTGCGTGGGTCGAATGACAGTGCGGGTTTCAAACATGAATGCCATCGTATCGGTTATGTAGTGCGGCTTCGTAGTGTCCGCATTTGACGCCTTTGCAAATGTCTCGGCGTCGGGGCCGTGGCCTGTCATGCAGTTGTGCAGGCTTGCGCCACCGGGTGAGAATCCATCGGCCTTGGCGTCGTAAGCGCCGTGAATCAGGCCCATAAATTCGCTCGCGATATTGCGATGAAACCATGGCGGGCGGAACGTGTCCTGCATTGCCAGCACACGCGGCGGAAAAATCACGAAGTCGATGTTGCTCACACCCGGTGTGTCGGACGCCGAATGCAGCACCAAAAAAATGGAAGGATCGGGGTGGTCGTAGCTGATCGATCCAATCGCGTTGAAGCGACGCAAATCGTATTTGTACGGCGCGTAATTGCCGTGCCATGCGACAACGTCGAAGGGCGAATGATCCATCTGCGCCGACCATAGATTGCCGCCAAATTTGGCGACCAACTCGGTAGGCTCGTCTTTGTCTTCGTACGCGGCAACAGGCGTTAAAAAATCTCGCTGGTTGGCGAGACCATTCGAACCAATGG
The DNA here is from genome assembly GCA_043757535.1 of Burkholderiales bacterium. Taxonomy (GTDB): domain Bacteria; phylum Pseudomonadota; class Gammaproteobacteria; order Burkholderiales; family Casimicrobiaceae; genus Casimicrobium. The sequence goes on along the minus strand of JAYVPF010000168.1, from coordinate 19,421 downwards.
GCCCACGGTCGGGCAGACGAAACGGCGCGGCGAAGTTTTCACACACGTAGCCGCGCGCAGTGTCATCCTTGAGTTCAACGCGGAAACGCACGCCACGCGGGATCACCACAATCTCCTGCGGCTCCGCCTCGATCACGCCAAGCTCGGTGACAAAACGCAGGCGACCCTGCTGCGGCACGATCAACATCTCGCCATCGGCGTTGTAGAACGCGCGCTGACTCATCGAGCAATTGGCTGCGTAGAGATGAATGCCGCAGCCTGATTGTGCGTGCGCGTCACCGTTGCCTGCGTAGGTCACGAAGCCTTGTACGAAATCGGTGGGCTCGGTAGGAATTGGCAGTGGATTCCAGCGCAACTGATTCGGCGGTGTGGGTGTGCCGCCGAAATCGCTCATGAGCTTGCCGTTGCCGATTTGCGTGAACGGTGAATGCATCGCGGAAGGACGAATGCGATAGAGCCACGAGCGTTTATTGTCGCCACGAAGCGCGGTGAAAGCGCTGCCGGTCAATTGCTCGGCGTACAGGCCGTACGGACATTTCTGTGGTGAATTGCGTCCGATTGGCAACGCACCGGAGAGCGCCTCGGTCGTGAATTCGTTGCCGAAGCCAGTCAGGTAGGTGAGTGGAGAATGACTCATGGGTGCCTTCATTTCAATGCCCTTTGCATGGCGTCTTTCAGAACATCAAAATCGCCGATATGGTTGGCGAGTAGCAGCACAAGTTTCGCGTTCACTTCGTGACTTCGCGCGGGCGACAAATCGCGGTGCGTGTCGATTAATGTTTCGTAAAACGCGTCGAAGTTTTTCATGTTCGGTTCGATGTTGAGCGTTGCCAAAATGTTGCTCCTCAATGGTTGCAGGTTGCACGGGCAATTGCTGCTTTTACTGCCGCTTCGTCATACTGCCGCCAGCGCGCGCAGATGTGCTGGTCGGGGCGGAAGAGGTAGGTAGTTCCTGGGAGTGCGTCGTAGCGGGCGATCCATTCGGGAGAGGCGATGATCTGCCCCCCTCCCCCCTGGCGGGGGAGGCGTTGGGGGAGAGGGGGAAGGTGACTTGGGCTAGTACCGGACTTACCCGCTCGTCCGTCCCCCTCTCCCCAACCCTCTCCCTCCCGGGGAGAGGGGGAAAGACGCAGCTCGCTCGATTCGCCTAGCGTCACGCATACGAATGTCGTTCCGAGGCAAGCGAGGAACCAAGCTTCGATGCCATCAATGACTATCGGTGCATCCGCAGCAGGCGCACCCGGGATCATCGCTCCCGAAAAATCATCCGAATCTGGCGTGTTCAACGGCGAATCATGAAGCGTTGCAGGCATCGACAACCGCCCTGAATTCACGATGCGCCTCGCGAACGGATGATCCTTTGCCAGCGCGAGCACAGCATCGCGAAACAACTGGCTCACCTCACTCTTTGGCGTGATGAAATCGGTCGCTCGCGTCGAATTCATGATGTTTTCGTCCGCTGCAAACTGACGTTCACTGGCATAGGTGTCGAGCAGGCGAACCGGCGCTTCACCGCGCAGAACGAGCGCCAGTTTCCACGCCAGATTGTCTGCGTCCTGCACCCCTGAGTTCGCGCCGCGCGCGCCGAACGGCGACACCAGATGGGCCGAATCCCCAGCGAATAAAACGCGCCCGTGGCAAAACTTTTCCATGCGCGTGCAGGCGAAGGTGTAGACGCTGATCCACTCGAATTCAAACTCGGCGTCCACTCCGAGAAGCGCCTGCACACGAGGACGTACGCGTTCGGGCTTTTTCTCCTCCTCAGGATCAGCATCCCAGCCGAGCTGAAAATCAATGCGCCAGACATCATCGGGTTGCTTGTGCAAGAGCACCGATTGATTCGGATGAAACGGCGGGTCAAACCAGAACCAGCGCTCGGTCGGAAACTTTGCTGCCATCTTGACGTCAGCAATTAAAAAGCGGTCGCGAAAGGTCTGCCCTTTTGATTCCAGCCCCATTGCGTGACGCACGGGTGAGCGCGAGCCGTCGCAAGCGATCACGTAATCTGCAGCCAAGGCGTATGCGCCGTCAGGCGATTCGACAGTGAGCGCGACGCCATCCTCGCGGTTGTCTACGGCGAGCACCTTATTTTTCCAGCGCACATCAATCTTTGGCTGCTGCAGAACGGCGTCGCAGAGATAGCCCTCGACGTAATACTGTTGAAGATTGATGAACGCGGGCCGTCGATGGCCGTCTTCACCGAGCAGGTTGAAGGTGTAGACGTGAGCTTCCTTGCAGAATATTTTTCCGACGTTCCACGACACGCCCTTTGCGACCATCGCATCGCCCACGCCGAGGCGATCAAAAATCTCGAGCGTCCGTTTAGCGAAACAAATCGCGCGCGAGCCTACAGAGAGCTTGTTGTCATCATCAAGCAGGACGACTTTGATACCTTGCTGAGCAAGATCGAGTGCCAGCGTCATGCCCACGGGGCCCGCGCCGACGATCACCACCGGAGTGCGCACCAACGCGGCTGCGTCCTGTTCGGCGCAACGACTGTGCTCAAAGCGCAGGGCCTGATAGTCGATCATCGAGTGAGCCTTGAAACGACTACCCCTCCAGCGCCAGCCACATCTCCTGATCCCGTTTGTCAGTCCAGATGCGTGGTTCAGCATGGCCCGTCGCCAGATCATAGGCACGTGTGACGTCAAACGGCATGCAGTGATCGAAAATAATCCAATGTCCGTACTTCGGTTTCAGGCGGTCAAAGGTTTCGCGATACACGCTGCGCAAGTCCTTGCCCGCCGCCGCGCCCGCTTTGACCGAGGCGTAAAGCTCGCTCACAAACTCACGCGTGCCTTTCAGCCCGGCAGCCACTTGCTCCGGCGTTTTCAGCGCGGCACCGCGACCGGGAACGAGGCTCGACGGTTTCAACGCCGCCAACGCATCCAGCGTCGCTGGCCAATCCTCAAAGTAGGCATCCCCCGCATAGGGCGTCGCATCAAACTCCACCAGATCGCCGGAGAACAAAACCATTTGTGATGGGATCCACGCGATGGTGTCACCCTTGGTGTGCCCTCGCCCGACTTGCATGAGCTTGACTTCGAGTTTGCCGAGCCACAGGGTCATTTCACCTTTGAACGTCATCGTCGGCCACGTCATGCCCGGTGGTACCGACTCCACGTTTTGAAAGAGGCGGGGGAAGCGTCCGATCTCGCTCGCTTTGTCCTGCTCACCACGCTCAACGATCAGCTCGTACGTGTCCTGACTGGCGATGATGTGTTCTGCGCCCTCGGCCTTGTAGCCAGACGCACCGAGCACGCGAACAGCGTGATAGTGCGACAACACAACGTACTTGATTGGCTTGTCGGTGACGGTGCGGATATGTTTGATCACGTCCTGCGCCATGAGCGGTGTGGCCTGCGTATCGATGACCATCACGCAGTCGTCGCCAATAATGACGCCTGTGTTCGGGTCGCCCTCGGCGGTGTAGGCGTAGGCGTTGGCGGAGAGCTTGTCAAACGTTACTTTTTTGACTTCGAGGTCTGCTTGCGAGGCGAATTTTTTGGGCAACGACACGAATGCTTCCTTTTTTTGCGCGGCAGCTTGCATGTTAGTTCGGAATTCGCCCGGGTTCGCTGCCGTCCGGCAACGCGGCCTCGCACGCGTGCGAGGCAATCCCGTGCCCGGCGTCAACCCGTTTTCAGCGCTGGCGTTTGATCGCAGCGGCGAGATCGCGCTTGCCCTCACTACGCTGGGCTCTGTGGCCGAGTTTGACCTGAGCCGGGCAAGTCCGATGGCGAACGATGTGGAAACGACAGCCTGCGCGATCTCGGAGCGACTGGGATTTCGGGCCTGACGTGCGCAGTTCACAGGTGAATTTTAGGAAACAACTTTTGTCTGTAATGACTAACTAATGGTGGCTGTAGGCAAATTAAGCTAATTATCGACTTTTTCGCTTTTGTGGTCCCAGCCCCGGTAAAATAAGCGTTGCACGTAAAAGCTGATTGGATAACGCATTCGTTAAAGGGCACCGCTAAATCCGCGCCCGCGCATCCACTCGCGCCACGCGCGCCAACAAATAATCCACCTCCGCCCGAGCCGCAGCGGACAACGCCGTGCCCGGTTTGCGCAGTGTGTCGTGACTCAGAATGCCGCGTTTCATCATGACGTATTTGCGCACCGCGAGGCCGGGGCCGGGTTGCTGTTCGTAGCGGATCAGCGGCAGATGGGCGTCGAATAAATCATGCGCTTCATCACGTTTTCCATCCTTCGATAAACGCACCACATCGACCAGCATGTCGGGGAAACAGTAGCCTGTGTTGGCACCATCGGCACCACGTTCCATTTCGAAATCGAGGAACAACGCGTTGTTGCCGCAGAGGATTGAGATGTGACGCATTGATCCTTCTTTTTCGTAAGCGCGCAGCGTGGAGATCTTGTCGAGGCCGGGCCAGTCTTCATGCTTGAGCATCACGCAGGCGGCGTTTTCCATCACGATGCGGCGGATCACGGCGGGCGTCATCTGCACGGAAAACGTGAGCGGATAATCCTGAATCACGAAGGGTACGTCGGTGCCAATCGCGTCACTGGCCTGTTTGTAATAAGTCGCGATTTGATCATCGGTGCGCAGTGTGTTTGGCGGAGCGACCATCACGCCCGCTGCGCCTGCGTCCATCGCATCACGCGTGAGCGCACGCATGGCTGCGAAGCCGGGCGCTGAAACGCCCACGACCACCGGCAGGTTTCCTGCTCCCTTGATCACACGCTTCACGATGTCGACCGATTCCGCGTGCTCGAGCTTGGGCGCTTCACCCAGCTGGCCGAGCACCGTGATTCCCGTCACGCCGCTGGCGACGAAGAAATCCGTCATGCGCTCGATGGATGACGTGTCGATGGTGCCATCGGGCAGGAACGGCGTGGGGGCGATGACGATAACGCCGGAGGCAGAGGAGGAGAGTTTCATGAGCGGTCAGATTAGAGAGTTGTGACTAGCAAATACTCGTCGTCATTCTCGCCCCGTTGATAAGCAGAGTGCGGTTGGCCATTGCGGCGGGCGGGAATCCAGAACGTGCTTTGCTGTGAGGGTGAGAGAAATGCGCTGCGCGTGGACGACGACTGGATCCCCTCTTCGCGAGGATGACGGCGATTCTGAAATTATTGGGTGATGTGTCGTGGCGCTCACTCCCCCTTGATATTCCCCTCCCGAATCACCTGCGTCCACTTCGCCACTTCGTCGCGAATGGCAAGCGCTGCTTGCTCGGGCGTCGTCCAGGTGGCGTTTGCTCCCTGCGCGAGCATCGAATCCTTGGTGTCTTGTTGCTCCAGAATGGTCTTCAACGCGGCGTTGAGTTTTGCGATGACTGCTGCCGGTGTTCCCGCTGGCGCGACGATGCCAAACATCGAGTGCACATCGAAATTTTTAAGCCCGGCCTCAGACGCCGTGGGCACGCCGGGCAGCGATGCGATGGGCTCAGCGGTTGCGGTCGCGAGAGCGCGGAGCTTGCTACTTTGCACCAGTGCATGCGCCGCTGGCGCGGTTTCGACCATCATGTTCACCTGCCCGCCGATCAGGCCGGTCATCGCCGGGCCGCTGCCGTTGTAGGGGACATGCAGCAGCGTGATGCCCGCTTGCCGCTGAAACATTTCAGCGGCAAGATGCTGCGGTGACCCGGTGCCGGCAGAGGCTACGCTGATGCTGCCAGGACCGGCTTTGGCGAGCGCGATCAGCTCATCGAGGGTGTTGGCCTTGACCCCCGGATTGACCACAAACACGAGCGGTACGCGCGCGACAATCGCCACCGGCGCGAAACTTTTATTCATGTCGAATTGCGCGCTTCCGCCTGCCAAAATGCTGGCAATGGAATGGCTGGTGAGCGCGCCCATGAGGAGCGTGTAACCATCCGGTTTTTCTTTCGCCACAATGGCGGCACCCAGACTCCCCGTTGCACCGCCACGATTGTCGACGACGACGGTTTGTCCGAGTGCCGCTCCGAGTTTTTGCGCCATCACGCGACCGATCACGTCGGTCGCGCCGCCCGGCGGGTAGGGCACGACGAGACGGATGGCGTGGTCGGGATATTGCGCGTGGGCGGCAGAGGCGAAGAACGTGCAAGCGATGGATGCCAAGCCTAGTAGGCGGAAAAACGAAGAGGGATTCACGATGCAGTCATCCTTGAAAAGCATTTTCCCGAAGTATCGTCGAAGTCGCACACTGCTGCAGACGCCTGATTCGTTTTAGCTGCTGGGAATGACACGACACGGGCTCTTGTAGTAAGACCTCGCATATGCTTCGCGCATGAACGATTCCGCAAAATCAAACGACACCCCGCCCGCCGCCACGGGCATGAAAAAAGGCCTCACCAGCTACGGCGACGCGGGCTTTTCGCTGTTCCTGCGCAAGGCGTTCATCAAGGGCGCAGGCTTCACCGATTCTGCGCTGGATCGGCCTGTGATCGGCATCGCAAATACGGGAAGCGCGTACAACCCCTGTCACGGCAACATGCCGCAACTGATAGAGGCCGTAAAGCGCGGCATCCTGCTCGCGGGTGGCCTGCCGATGGACTTCCCGACCATTTCGCTGCATGAGAGTTTCGCCGCTCCGACCAGCATGTATCTGCGCAATTTGATGTCGATGGACACCGAGGAGATGATTCGTGCGCAGCCGATGGATGCGGTTGTTTTGATCGGTGGTTGTGATAAGACGGTACCTGCACAATTGATGGGCGCAGCGTCGGCCAACATCCCGTCGATCATGCTCATCACCGGCTCGATGCTCACCGGTTCGCATCGCTCAGAACGCGTCGGCGCGTGTACCGACTGCCGTCGATACTGGGGTAAATATCGCGCCGACGAAGTCGATGCCGAAGAGATTGCCGAGGTCAACAATCAACTGGTCGCAAGCGTTGGCACGTGTTCGGTGATGGGTACTGCGAGTACGATGGCCTGCATCGCGGAGGCACTTGGCATGACGGTGCCCGGTGGCGCATCGCCTCCAGCCGTCACGGCGGATCGCATTCGCGTGGCGGAGGAAACCGGTACGCTCGCCGTGAAGATGGCCCATGAGCGATTAACGATTGACAAGGTGCTGACGGCGAAGGCGTTCGAGAATGCAATGCGCGTTTTGCTCGCGATTGGTGGTTCAACCAACGGCATCGTGCATCTCACGGCGATTGCCGGTCGTCTGGGTTTTGACATTGATCTGAAGGCAGTGGATCGCATGGGCCGTGATACGCCTGTGCTTCTGGATTTGAAGCCGTCAGGTCAGCACTACATGGAAGACTTTCATCATGCGGGCGGCATGACGACCTTGCTGCGTGAACTGAAGCCGTTGCTGCATCTTGACGCGATGACAGTGACAGGCCGCACGCTCGGCGAAGAGATTGAAGCAGCGGGCCCTGGCTTCAAGCAGGACGTCGTGCGCAGTGCGGTGAACCCGATTTATCCGCAGGGCGGCATCGCCGTGCTGCAGGGCAATCTGGCACCGGGCGGTGCGATCATCAAGCAGTCAGCGGCCGATCCGAAACTCATGGAACATGAAGGTCGGGCCGTCGTTTTTGAGAACGCCGCAGACCTTGCAACACGCATTGATCGCGACGATCTGGACGTAACCGCAGACGACATCATCGTGCTCAAAAACATCGGCCCGAAAGGCGCGCCAGGCATGCCGGAAGCGGGCTACATCCCGATCCCGAAAAAGCTTGCTCGCGCAGGCGTGAAGGACATCGTGCGCATCTCCGACGGTCGCATGAGTGGCACGGCGTTCGGCACGATTGTGTTGCATGTCGTGCCCGAGTCCGCGATCGGCGGGCCGCTGGCGTATGTGCAAAACGGGGATCGCATTCGGTTGAGCGTGGCCAATCGCGAGATTGCGTTGCTCATCAGCGACGAAGAGCTTGCGCGCCGAGCCGCCGAAAAACCAGTCATCGTTCCCACTGCGGATCGGGGATATCGCAAGCTCTTTCTGCAAACCGTCACCCAAGCCGATCAGGGCGCAGATTTTGATTTTTTGCGTGGTACAGAGACAAGCGGGACGATTCCGAAAACGTAGCCCGCAAGGAGCTACAGCGTATTGCGGGTTCGTGGAGGGGAACGTTGGAAGCGTGAGCCATCGTCCCGGGATACGCTGTAGCTTCTCCCGGGCTACCATGATCTTCGCGTCCTACGAGTATCCTTCACTCACTTAACACTGAAAGGAAATCATGGCCGCACTCCTCGACGCGCTTTACGCCCAAGCCGACGAATTTGTCCGTGTTCGGCAGGATATTCACGAGAATCCGGAGCTTGCTTTTGAGGAGTTTCGCACCTCCGACATCGTCGCTGAAAAGCTCGCTAGTTGGGGCTACGCCGTTGAGCGCGGCATCGGCGGCACCGGTGTTGTCGGGCAACTGAAACGAGGCACGGGCAAGCGCAGCATCGGTTTGCGTGCTGACATGGACGCGCTGCCGATTGTTGAGACGAACACCTTCGGTTACGCCAGTAAAAAGATCGGCGTGATGCATGCCTGCGGTCACGACGGCCACACCGCAATGCTGCTCGCGGCTGCGCGCTACATCGCAAAGAGCGGAAATTTTGCGGGCACGTTAAATCTGATTTTTCAACCGGCGGAGGAGGGTCAGGGCGGTGCCAAGCGCATGATGGAAGAGGGCTTGTTCTCCAAGTATCCGTGCGATGCCATCTTTGCCATGCACAACGCACCGGGCGAGGCGCAAGGCACGTTCCACCTGAGGAGCGGCCCGACCATGGCCTCCGCCGAAAACGTCACCATCAGGCTGCACGGCGTGGGCGGGCACGGTGCCTTCCCGCATCGCGCGACTGACCCGATTGTGGCGGCAGCGAGCATTGTGATGGCGCTGCAAACCATTGTCTCGCGCAATATCGATCCGCAGGCCACGGCGGTGGTGACGGTGGGCGCGCTTAACTCCGGCATCGCTAACAACGTGATCCCGGCCAGCGCGACGTTAAAGCTCAGCGTCCGTTCGCTGGATCGCGATGTGAGGAACACTCTGGAGACGCGCATTTGCGCGCTGGTCAAGGCACAGGCGGAGAGCTTTGGTGTGCGTGCCGAGATTGACTATCAGCGCAATTATCCGGTGCTCGTGAACACCGAGGTCGAGACGGAATTTGCTTACGGGGTAGCGCGTGATCTGGTTGGCGGCGCGAAGGTTGTTTACCCGGCGCCGGCGCTCACTGGCAGCGAAGACTTCGCGTTCATGCTCGAAAAATTGCCCGGCTGTTACCTGTTTATCGGCAACGGTGACGGCGGCATCGGCACCGACGGCAAGCTGACCAGCGCGTGCATGGTGCACAACCCCGGCTACAACTTTAACGACGCCAACATCGGCGTTGGCTCGGCGTATTGGGTGGCGTTGACCGAGCGGTATTTGTTGGCAGAAAATAGGGGTTAGAAATCCGGCAACCCGCATCCGACACGTAATCTGCGACACTTAACTCCGGAGACATTCCGCAACGAACACTAGCGACGAAAAAGGAGAGCGCCATGGCACGATACGCATTGTCTGTAAATGGGACATCCCACTCGGTTGACGTGGAAGCGGACACCCCGCTACTGTATGTGCTGCGCGATACGCTCGCGCTCAACGGGCCCAAATACGGCTGCGGCGTGGCGCAATGTGGTGCTTGCACGGTGCATGTAGGCGGCGCGGCAACGCGCTCGTGCGTGCTGCCGGTATCGGCTGTGGGCAAGCAGCCAGTCATAACGCTCGAAGGTACTGGCAACGCCGCCAAGCCGTCAAAACTGCAACAGGCGTTCATCGATGAGCAGGCGGTGCAATGCGGTTACTGCATCAACGGCATGATCATGCAGTCCGAGGATTTGCTGAAGCGCATTGCGAAGCCGTCAACTGAGCAGATTCGCGAAGCACTGGCTGGACAGTTGTGTCGATGTGGCACCCATCAGCGCATCGTGCGCGCCGTGCAGCGCGCGTCGGGCCAAGCGGTCACGGCATAAGGAGGATGAGCATGAACACAACTCTTGCAACACAAGCAAATTCGCGTCGTGATTTTTTGAAAACGAGCGGTGCGCTCGTCGTCAGTTTTTCGTGCTTCGGCGCAGCCTCCGCCAAAAGTAGCGCTGGCGCATTGATGCCAGCCAAATCCGTCGCCAAAGACGCGGTTGAATCGTTTCTGTCCATCGCGCGCGACGGGCAGATTACGGTCTACGTCGGCAAGGTCGATTTAGGCACCGGTACCAAAACTGCGATGGCACAAATCGCAGCCGACGAATTGGATGTGCCGTTCGAGCGCATCACGATGGTGATGGGTGACACTGGCACCACCCCCGACCAGTGGATTACCGGTGCCAACTTGACCATCGCGCAGGGCGGTGCCGAACTGCGCCGCGCATGTGCCACCGCGCGTGCGGCCTTAGTTGCCAAAGCATCTGAAAAATTAAACGTGCCCGTAGCCGAGCTAATCACGGGCAACGGACGCGTAGTTGCCAAAGCGGATGCAACAAAGGCTGCCACGTATGAATCGTTGATCACCAGCGACGGCCTTCAACTGAAAATTGACGCCAAGGCGATCCCGAAAAAGCACACCGATTACGCGGTGGTGGGCAAATCAATTGCTCGCGTAGACATTCCGGGAAAGGTGTTTGCCACGTTCGACTACGTGCACGACTTTCGGATGCCGGGCATGTTGCATGCGCGCATGATTCGTCCGCGCGAGCTGGGCGCGAAACTCACGTCGTTTGATGACGCTGCGGCAAAAAAAATCAAAGGGTTTGTGCAGACCGTGCGCAAGGGAGATTTTTTAGCGGTCGTGGCCACCGATGAGTGGGCTGCAATCAAGGCGATGACGGCGGTGAAAGCCGTGTGGAGCGAAGGCACTGGCTTGCCAGATCAAGCGACGGTTTTCGAGCATTGGCGCACCCGCAAGGTGGCCAAGCAAGACGTGACACAAAACGTGGGTGATGCGGCGGTCGCGCTCGGCGCAGCGGTCACCAAAGTCAAAGCAACCTACAACTTCTCGGTGCAGACCCATGCGTCTATCGGGCCGTCGGCTGCGGTGGCAGATTACAAGGACGGCAATTTAACCGTATGGACGGCGTCGCAAGCCACGCACTCGCTGGTCGATGAGTTAGCCCCCATCGTCGGTTTGTCGAAGGAAAAAATTCGCTGCGTTTATCTGGACGGCTCAGGCTGTTATGGCCGCAACGGACATGAGGACGCCGCCGCCGATGCCGCGCTAATTTCAATGGTGATCGGCAAGCCGGTGCGAGTGCAGTGGATGCGGCTAGATGAAACCGCCCATGCACCAAAGAGCCCGCCGCGCACGATGGACATGGAGGCCGGACTCGACGACAAAGGCAACATCACGGCGTGGACGGGCGATTTCTGGATTGCACTGAATCACATTGTGGCGTTCAAGCCGCTCGACTTTCCGCTGTTGGCGGCTAAAGAAACCGGGTTGCCGAAGCCCGGTAACTGGGTTGGCTTTTTGTTCCAGAATTCGGGCATTGGTTACGCCCTACCCAACATCAAAGTAAACACTCGGCACGTGGAAGAAGCGTTTTTCCGCTCGGCACATTTGCGCAGCCCCGGGCGCATCGAAAACAGTTTTGCCAACGAGTCATTCGTCGACGAACTCGCGTTCGCGGCGAAGGCCGATCCCGCAGAATTTCGCATGCGCCACTTAAAGGACGCGCGTGGGCAAGACGTACTTCGCGCAGCCACGACGCGCGCGAATTGGCAACCGCGCGTCGGTCTCAACAGCGCCGCCAAGTCGGGCGACATTGCACGCGGTCGAGGCGTCACCTATCTTCGCTACAACAACGCAGCGACGTATGTTGCAGCCGTGGCTGATGTGGCAGTGAACACAAAGACCGGTGCGATCACGGTGGAGCGCGTCGTGGTTGCCCACGACTGCGGGCAAATCGTCAATCCCGACGGTGTCACTAACCAGATCGAAGGCGGCGTTATTCAAACCGTGGGCCGCTCGCTGATGGAGCAGGTGATGTGGGATAAAACTAAAGTTACCAGCGTTGATTGGGCGACGTACCCGATCCTTCGGCACACGGCCGTGCCGCACGTTGAGGTGGTGCTGATTGACCGGCCCGGCGAGCCGATGTGGGGCGCGGGGGAGCCGACCGCGTGCTCAATACCGGCGGCGATTGCCAACGCCGTGTTCAACGCGACGGGCGCGCGCCTACGCACCGTGCCGTTCACGCCTGAGCGGGTGTTGGCGGCATTGAAAGTGCCTGTGCCGCAGGCTTAGTGCGCTGTTAGTGCGCTGCAACCGATTGCTGGGCTCGTCCGCTGAGCTTGGCGTGGGTGCGCTTATTTGCATCAGCGGACACGCCGCCAACCCTCATCGGGCAGTTGTCCGAAGCCGCGAAGACAGCGCTTGGTCAACTGTCATAAGATTGTCGGTCGAGTCTACCTTGCACGTCCATGTTTGATCGTATCCGCGAAGATATCGAGGCGATCCGCAGCAAAGATCCCGCTGCGCGCTTCGGGCTTGATATCTGGCTCTCGTATCCTGGTTTTCATGCGATTCGTTTTCATCGAATCGCCAATGCATTGTGGCGCGGCGGCTTCAAGCGCACGGCGCGTTGGGTGTCGCATTGTTCGCGTTTTTTCACCGGCATCGAGATTCATCCGGGCGCGTTCATCGGACGGCGCGTGTTCATCGATCACGGCATGGGCATTGTGATTGGCGAGACCGCCGAGGTGCATGATGACTGCACGATTTATCAGGGCGTGACGCTCGGCGGCACGTCGCTGGAGCGCGGCGCAAAACGCCATCCGACCCTTGAGAAAGGCGTGATCGTGAGCGCGGGCGCGAAGGTGCTCGGCAGCTTCACGGTGGGTGAAGGCGCGAGCATCGGATCCAATTCCGTGGTGTTGAAAGCGGTGCCAGCGGGCGCGACGGCGGTTGGCATTCCGGCGCGCATCATCACCAAGGAAACCAAAGATGGGCGCGAGGCGACGGCGCAAAAAATCGGTTTCTCGGCCTATGGCATTTCGGCCGATTTGGACGATCCTCTGGTGCAGGCGATTCACAAGTTGCTTGATCACAGCGCGGCGCAAGATGCCCGTCTGGATGCGATTTGCGGCGCACTTGCGAAGCAGGGCGTGGACTGCGCGTCGCTCGGTGGCACGCCCGTGGATGCGAAGGCGATTGACAAACTTCTGGATGCCGATTGAGGCTGCGCAAGTCCTGTAGGAGCGGCTCTGCCGCGACCGAGCGTTAGCTGCGTCGTGGTCGCGGCAGAGCCGCTCCTACAACGCTCAAATATATTGATCCGGAATAAACAAACGTCTCAACAAGTAGATTAGCGCCACACCACCCCCTTAAAATTACTGCAATGCAACAAGTTTCTGGTTCGATAACGATGGATATGAACGTAAACCCCGCAATTCCCGAGGCTGTAGCTGCGGCTGGCGCTGACACCCCGACTGAAGCCGATGCCGTGATCGTTGGCGCGGGTCCGGTTGGCCTGTTTCAGGTGTTTGAGCTTGGATTGCTCGAAATTAAGGCCCATGTGATCGATTCACTGGTGCAGGCGGGCGGGCAGCCGATTGAGCTCTATCCCGACAAGCCGATTTACGACATTCCCGCGATTCCTGTTTGCACTGGGCAGCAATTGACCGACGCCTTGCTCAAGCAGTGCGAGCCGTTCAAGCCGACGTTTCATCTGGGTCAAGAAGTGGCTCACCTCGCCAGGCGCGAAGATGGCCGCTTTGACATCGAAACTTCTATCGGCACACGCTTCATCACCAAAACGGTGTTTATTGCAGGCGGCGTTGGCTCGTTTCAACCACGTAAGCCGAAGGTCGAAGGCCTGACGCAATTTGAAGGAAACGGTCAGCTCGCCTACCGCGTTCGCGATCCGAAGCAATATGCAGGCAAGAATGTCGTGATCCTGGGGGGCGGCGATTCCGCGCTGGATTGGGCGCTCGCGTTGCAGCCGATGGCCGAATCAGTCACGCTGATTCACCGTCGCGACGAGTTCCGCGCGGCACCGGCCAGCGTCGCCAAAATGAAGGCGCTGTGTGAGGCGCACCAGATGATGCACATCACCGGTCAGATCACCGGTTTTGAGGCGGAAGACGGCGTGCTGAAAGAGGTGAAAGTGACAAGTCTGGACGCCGTGACGCGTCGCCTGCCGCTTGACAATGTGCTCGCGTTTTTTGGCTTGTCGCCGCGTCTGGGGCCGATTGCCGAATGGGGTCTCGACATCGAGCGCCGTCAGGTCAAGGTGGATACCGAGAAATTCGAAACCAGCATTCCCGGCATCTTCGCCGTCGGTGACATCAACACCTATCCCGGAAAGAAAAAACTCATCCTGTCCGGCTTCCACGAAGCCGCGCTTGCCGCGTTTGGCTCGGCTAAATACATTTTCCCGGACAAGAAGGTGACGCTGCAATACACGACGACCAGCACCAAGCTGCACACGGTTTTGGGTGTTGAATCGCCGGTGTTTGACTAGGCAATGTTTGGCAAGCAGCTTTTTCGGGAAAGCACGCTTCCAACGGGGCTAAGAGCAAGAATCTGCCAAAGTCAACTTACGCATTATTTGACCCGTAGCCCTTGAGAAAACATCATTCCAGCGGAAAGCTGATGGCTCGAAAGAAAGAACTAATTCATCGAATGCAGCCCAACGCGGTTGCCCTCGATGTCCAGGAAATGCGCGAAATAGCCCATGCCTTCTGCGATCAGCGTTTTCGGCGTGAGCACCTTTCCGCCCGCAGCCTCCAGACGCCCGAGCACCACTGACAGGTCGCGACCGCAGGCCAGATAAACCAGCGTGCCCATCGTGCTCGGCACTTGACCGTCCACCTTGATGATCGCACCGCCGATGCCCTTGCCCTGCTCGTGCCGCAGGAACCCCATCTGCGCGGGCCCCATCATCACCTCCGGCATGTCAAAGTCAAAAATCGCGCTGTAAAACTTTTTCGCGCGCGCGAAATCGGTCACTGGAATCTCAAACCAGCTGATCGCATTGACGGTCATTTCCATCGGAGGCTCCTTCTGCAGAGGGTGGTTGCTGAGCCTTCAAATTGTGAGTGCGGCGCATCGCTAACATCGCTGATACTTCTCACAAGCCCTATTGCCCGCATGCATATTGCCCTCGAATCGGTCGACCAACCCGACGTCATCGAGCTCATCGACGCGCTGGACGCCTATCAGGGCGCGCTCTACCCGCCCGAGAGCAACTACCATCTAAGTGTCGCGGAGCTTAAGCAGCCGAACGTGCTGTTTTCGGTCGCGCGTGATGACACCGGTGCGGCGCTTGGCTGCGGCGCGATTGTGCTGCTGGACGGCTATGGCGAGCTGAAGCGCATGTATGTGCAACCCGCGCAGCGCGGGAGCGGCATCGCGAAGGCAATCATCAAGTTTCTGGAGCATGAAGCAGCGCTTCGCGACTGCAGCATTTTGCGACTGGAAACGGGCATCCATCAAGCCGAAGCATTGGGTCTGTACGAGCGTGCCGGTTACGCACGACGCGGGCGCTACGGCGACTATCCTGACGATCCGCTCTCGGTGTTCATGGAGAAGAAAATTCCCCGCTGAGCTTGCCGCGTCCCGCTTAAACTCTATGTCGTCATTCTCGCGCGAGCGGGAATCCCGTTCGTAGACCGCGCGCAGCGCCCCACCCGCTTATCCGGAGACACCATGACATTTCCCCGCATCCTCGCCAATCATTGCATTGTCGCGCTCACCCTCGCCTTTGCGTCATCCGCCATCGCACAGTCGCCCGCGCCCGCAGCCATGATGACCGAGAAAAAAGTCTTCGAAATGCCGAGCTACACCACGTTCGGCGGCAAGGCCATCAAAAACGTCAAGGTTGGCTACGAAACCTACGGCAAGTTAAACGCTGCGGGCGACAACGCGATCTTCATCGCGCACTTTTACTCCGGCAATTCGCATGCAGCGGGCAAGTACAAACCGGGCGACGCGGCGGCGGGTTACTGGGACTCGATCATCGGCGCAGGCAAACCGATTGATACCGACAAGTTCTTCGTCATCAGCGCCGACACGCTGTCGAACCTGAACACCAAAGACCCGATGGTCACCACCACCGGCCCGTCGTCAATCAACGCGGATACCGGCAAACCGTACGGCATGAGCTTTCCGGTGATCGCCATGCGCGACTCGGTGGTCGTACACAAAGCGCTCGTTGATTCGCTCGGTGTGAAAAAACTCTACGCCGTCGCGGGCGCATCCGGCGGCAGCGTACAAGCCGTGGAGTGGACCGTGCTGTATCCCGATTTTGTGGATCGCGCGATTCCCGTAATCTCACCGGGGCTTTCGATCTCGCCGTGGGCTGTGGCCTTGCTGGACATCTGGATTGCACCGATCAAGGCCGACCCGAAGTGGAACAACGGGGATTACTATGCAACGGGCGAGCCGCTCGAAGGCATCGCGCTTGCATTGAAACTCGTGACCATCACCACGCGCCACTGGAACTGGATTGAGCGCACGTTTGGCTACAAGGCAGCCGACGCCAGCAAGTTGCCAGCGGACGCCATCAACAACCGCTTCGCCAGCGAAGACGCGTTCACCAAAGCTGGCATCGCCCGCGCCGTCACGACCGACGCCAACAACAAGATTTACATGGCGAAAGCGAATCAGCTCTTCAACGTAGAAGATGACGCCGCGAAGATCAAAGCAAAATTCCTGTTCATCCCTGCGCAAAGCGATCTCGTGTTCCCGCCAGAGATGTCACAAAAGGCGGCGGCTAAATTGCGCGGCCTTGGCAAATCAGCGGAGGTTTTCGTGATTGAGGGTGACGGCGGGCATCTGGATGGCGTGCTAGCGGTCAACAAAGCGGCTGATGTTATTCGGGCGTTTTTGGCGAAGTGACAATGTGGGATGCATGTCGAGGTGAGCCGCGTCCGCCACAAGGCACCAACTATGCTTCGCTGACATACGGAGCCGACGAACCTCCAAAGCTTTAGGAAACATCAAATGGTCGAGAAAATCGGAACAATCAAGAACCCTCTCACAATAATTGCAATATTTGCAGGAATAGCCGAGATTAGTGGGACTATCGTATTGCCCTTCATCTCGGAGGCCAATCAAAGCCACTACATCTGGTTCTTGATGATCTTTCCAGTCACGCTGGTCATTCTTTTCTTTCTCACGCTGAACTTCAATCGCGACGTGCTGTACGCCCCATCAGATTTCAAGAACGAGGAAAATTTTTTCAAATCGGTACGTAGCGCATCACTGTCGGAGCGAATCGAGAAGTTATCCAACGAAGTTCGAGAGATTGCGCAAATGCCGCCCACGCCACCGTCCCTTGCTCAGGACGTGGCCACGCAGACTCCAGCGACACAAGGTGTGCGCCCGTCATCTATTGACGCGCCACCGTTTCCATCGCCGAAAGTTAGCCAACGCGATTTGCGTGCTCGTTACCTGCTCGCGGAAGAACTCGTACTCAATAAAGTCGCCAGTGAGACAGATGGGGAGTTCAGACGTAATGTGACCATTCGCCACCCACACAACGGTAGCTCCTATGTTTTCGACGGAATGGTCAGGACGGGGAACAGACTTGGTCACGTGCTCACATTGATTGAAGTGAAATATTTTCAAGATTGGTCGCAATTGCATTCCCGCGTGACGGAATCGTTGACCAAAATCAGAGGAGTGTTGGACAAATCGGGTATCAGTGAGGGGCGGGTATCGGTTCTATTGGCACTGGCCACGGACAGCAACCTCGATATGCCAGGTGCCAAAAGGTGGTTGGATGCACATACCGCGACGCTGCCGTTTGCCGTCAACATTCGTTTCTTCAATCTGGATGAGTTGGAAAAAGACCTCGGACAGCCCGCGTAGGTCAGAACGCTTGCGGTTCCGACGAACTGGGTCGCCTAGAGAGGAAAAGTAGCCACGTAGGGTGCGTATCAAAATGCGCACCGCTGGTGACAAAGGCGGAACGTGGTGCGCGCATCAGAGTCGTTGACGCAAATACATAACGTATATACAATAAAGTTATGGAGTTCATTTGGTCGGAGCGAAAACGCACTCTCAATCTGAAGGATCACGGGCTAGATTTTGTCGATGCCGAAAGCGTGTTTGAAGGATTGACATTTACGTTCGAAGATGACCGGTTCTCCTACGGCGAGCAGCGCTTCATCACGCTCGGACTGCTGGCTGGAATTCCCGTTTCAATAGCACACACGGAGAACGACCATGAAATCCGCGTCATCTCTTTCCGCAAGGCCACCCCTCGTGAAGCAAAAATCTACGCCAGTGAAATCCAAAACTGACTGGGCTCGTTTGCAGTCCAAGACTGCCGCCGCCAAACTCAGCGCCGAGCACCCCGAGGCCGATGTCAAACACATTGTTCGAGGCATGGTGCGCCGTGGCTTGCAGCCGCTTGCGCCCAAAGCGGCAATTTCGCTGCGAGTCGATAACGACGTGCTGGAGTGGTTCAAGGCGCAGGGGCCCGGCTATCAAACTCGCATCAACACCGTGCTAAGGGCGTTTCGGGATGCTTCGGTTTAGCCTGCGTAGGTCGGAACGCTTGCGGTTCCGACGGATGAGGTGCCGTCTACCGCCGCGTTCGTCAGAACCGCAAGCGTTCTGCCCCACATCGAGGCGAACACAATCGGGCGAATACGCGAAGCGCCATCAACCTAGGTTTTTACAGCTGCGCTGCCTTCGTCCAGTCAACAATCCGTAATCCAGCCACACGCCGAAATTCTTTGGTGTTATTGGTTACCAGCGTGACGTCAAGCGCCAGCGCGTGCGCCGCAATCAGCGTATCGAGTGGCCCAATGGTTTTGCCCTTTGCTTCGAGCGTCGCGCGAATGCGACCATAGGTTTGCGTGGCGGCTTCGTCGTACGGCGCGATTTCTAGCGGCGACAAAAACTGCGTCAACGCTTTGGCGTTTTTCGCAGACGCTGACTTTTCAACGCCGAACCACAATTCGCTCGCCACGATGCTCGAAATGCCGATGCCTTCCGCCGCGTGCGCTCTCAATGCGTCCAAAACGGAAGGCGTTCGCTGGCGAATAGCAAAGACGCAAATGTTGGTGTCGAGCATGTAGCGCATCAGGCGCTACCAGTCTGCGCGTGTGTCGCTTTGCGTCGGTTGAGTGCGCTCGGGAAATTCGTCGAACATATCGAGCGACGCAATCAAATCCTCAATGCCGGGACGCTTGAGCGGGCGCAGGATTACCGCGTCACCTCGCTTGCTGATGCTGACCTCTGTGGCGTTATCGAAACGAAATGCCTTGGGCAAGCGCACCGCCTGACTGGCACCGTTGGTGAAAAGTTTTGCTGTGCTCATGCTACCGCCCAACCAGAAAGTATATGCACGAGTATATATTTTTCTGAGCCGGTAGGATGCGTTTCAACAATCCTTGATTGGTAGCAAAAATCCCCGTAGTTCCAATTTTGGGGCAGTAGGTCAATGGAATGGACTCCTCCCCCCTCAAAGGCATCGAAGTGCCAGACTGGAGGTTTCAGAGAAACTAACCAGTCAAACGAAAGAAGGAGTCCGG
>JAYVPF010000167.1:0-22021 GCA_043757535.1 Burkholderiales bacterium | reverse complement strand
TGATCAGGCAGTTGGAGGCGGGCTTGCCACGACTAACCGCCAATTCAGATGGCCTGCGTAGTTTGACTGCATGGCCTTGGATACTTAGTCTCAACTTGCACGCTAGTTAGAATTAGAGGTGCCCTTGATTTCGCATCCAGTCCGCCGTGCCTGATAGTTGTCCCATCAACCACTCTGCAAGCCTCGAATCGGTTTCGCAGTCCGCCAGAGCCAATCGCATGCACGTAGTCCACGCATCGCGTTCAGGCGATCTGATCGGAAAGGGCATGTGCCTTGCACGCAATTTGGGATGACCGAAGCGTTCGACGTAGTGGTTCGGGCCGCCCATCCAGCCACATAAGAACCAGTAGAGTTTGTCGCGCGAACCGTCGAGCGTTTCTGGGTGCAGCTTGCGAATGCCTGCGAACTCCGGGTCCAGATCCATGTGATCATAGAAGGCGTCGACCAGCCTGCGAATGCCTTCTTCGCGATTGAATAGAGCGAATGGGCTTTCGGTTGAGGGGTTCAAAGCGACGCTCATGCGGTCGCCACATCATGCAGCAATACTTCGCGAAATGTGCGCAGCATACCGGCCGTTGCGCCCCAGATGTAGCGCTCGTTGAACGGGACCGCCCAGTATTCGCGCCTCTGACCTTCGCGCATGAAACTGTCACGTCGCCAGTTTTTGTCGTCCAGCAAATGGAAGAGCGGCACTTCGAATACGTCGGCGACTTCGAACGGCTGACAGGTGTATTTTTGTGGCTTCGATTTCGCTACAACAGGCGTGATGTCGTAGGCGGTTACCGTGACGTACGGCGGCAAGGTGCCGACGATTTGAATCTGCGATGAATCGGTGCCGATTTCTTCGGCTGATTCGCGCAACGCGGTTGCGATGATGTCGGCGTCACCTTCGTCCTGACGACCGCCCGGAAAGCTGATTTGGCCGGCGTGGTCGTAGAGGTGCGCGGTGCGTTGCGTGAGCACTACGTTCAATTCGTTGTCGTGCTCGACAAGCAGAATCAAAACGCCCGCAGGACGTACACTGCGACCGAGTGCTTCGTGATATTGCCGACGTTCGAGCACACTCATGTCGCCCGCTTCGCCTAGCGGCGTGCCGCGCCACGAATGTGCGCGGGCAATTTGTGTCTCTACCTGCTCTATTCTCACGGCAACCCTTGAGTCGAGCGTAGCCCGGAAGGAGCTATAGCGCATTCCGGGTGGTCCGCGCGGAAGCGCACGATTCCCGGAATACGCTGAGCTCCTCCCGGGCTACCAGTACGTCGCACGGCTATGCGCCCTCCCGCAGCACTTGAATCGGTGGCGTCGTGAGCACGGATCGCGTGCCCAGCCAACCCGCCAGTAACGTGAGACCCGTGGCCGCCGCAAAACCGACCATCCAGACCGTCGGTGATGCCGAGAACTCAATCTTCAACACTCGGGTGGCCAGCGCCCAGGTCAGCGCCAGCGCACCGAGCACGCCGAGCAATCCTGCGGCACTGCCTAACGCCGAAAATTCGGCGATCAGCGCGCTGCGAATCTGGCTGCGTGTTCCGCCCAATGTGCGGATCAACGCGGTGTCGTAGCGGCGCTCATCCTGCGTAGCGATTACAGCAGTGTAGAGCGTCAACAACCCCGCTGCCAGCGTGAAGGCGAACACGAATTCAAGCGCACTGGCGACCTGATCGACGATGCTGCGGACACGTGTCATGATCTCGGAAACATCGATCACCAAAACGTTCGGCGCAGCGGCCACGACCGCTGGCAAGGTCTTGTTATCCGCTGCGGGCAAATGCACAGCCGTGATGTAGCTCTTCGGCAGCGGCGCGAGCGTGGCTTCCGGCACCAGCGCGAAGAAATTGACTTTGAAACTATCCCAATCAACCTTGCGCAAGCTCGTGACTTTCACCTCAACCTTATCGCCCGCGACGTCGAAAGTCATGCGGTCACCGACGCTCAGGTTAAGCGTTTTTGCGATGCCGTCTTCGAGTGACATTACGCCTTGTTCCGCGCCGGAAAAATACTCGCCCGACAGAATTTTGTTGCCCGGTGGTAGTGTGCTCCAGGCGGAGAGATTGAACTCGCGGTCGATCAAGCGTTTAGCCTGCTCATTGACGTAGTCCTTCGCGCTCACGTTTTTGTCATTCACCGCTGTTAAACGACCGCGCACCATCGGGTAGAAGGCAGCGGGCTTCGCGCCCTCAGCAGTCAGCAAAAGTTTGCGCAGCGTTTCCACCTGATCGGACTGAATGTTGATGAGGAAACGGTTGGGTGCATCAGCAGGAATTGACCTTTGCCACGCGCTGAACAAGTCGGTGCGCACAAAACCGACGGTGATGAGCGTCATCACACCAAGCCCAAGGCACGCGATTTGCAGCGCCGTGGACAAGCGACGTCTATCAAGATTGGCAAGTCCATAAGCCCATGAGCGCGCGCCGCCCAACATGGCGAGCTTGCCTGAGCGCACGAAGCGGCGGATGAGCCAAAGCAGCGCCACCGCCAACAGCGTGGCTGCACCGACCAGCGCGACAATACCGCCCACGAAAATCGCACCGGTCTTCAGGTCTTGCGACTGCATCATCACGACCGACAAGACTGCCGCTCCACCGAGAACAACGGCGAGCGCACCACCGCCGGTAGCTGTCGGCATGTCACGACGTAGCGCACGCACGGGCGGCGTTGAGGACAGCGCGACCAGTGGCGGGATGGCGAATCCCAAAAGCAGTACAAGACCCGTTGCAAATGCCTTGACCAACGGCTGCCATCCAGCGGGCGGCAACGTCGATGCGAACAAGCCACGCACTGCGAACGCCAAGCCCGCTTGCGCGGCAAAAGCAATCGCAACACCGAGCACGCAAGCGATCAGCGCCAGTACAAAAAACTGACCAACGAAATGCATCAGAGTTTGTCGTTGACCCGCGCCGAGCGTTCGGAACAGCGTTGCCGTATCCAACTCGCGTTTGAGGTACCGGCGGAGCGCGAGCACGATAGCGACAACGGCGAGGAAAACCGCGAACGAAGCCGCAAGTCCGAGGAATTGCTCGGATTTCTCGAGCGTGCTCCGGACTTCGGGCCGCAACTCACGAACCGTTTCCAGTCGTTGGCCGGGGCCGAGTTTCGGTTTGACGGTTTCGGCAAATTCCTGCGCGCGATCCCCTGCGACTTGCAAGCGATAGGTAGCGCGACTGCCGGGGCCCAGCAATTCGCTTGCCGTGACATCGGCATTCGCCATCAACACCTTGGGCGAAGCGGACATGAAGTTGCCAGCAATCTCGGGCTCTTCCGCAAACACCTGCGCGACGCGCGGCGTCAGTTTGCCGACTTCAATCGTGTCACCGACTTTGACGCCCAGTCGCGTGGCCAGTCGCTCGTCGACAAATACTTCACCGTTGTTCACGGAAGCCTTAAGCGGCACGCGCTCACCGCGGGCACCGCGCGCCTCGATTTGACCGCGCAACGGATACAGCGACGACACGGCCTTGACATCAGACAGCACAGAATCTTTCGCCGTGCCACCGTTTTTCGCGGGCGCGCTGACCATGCTGCCGAAGCGTGTCGAATCGGTGACTTTCAGACCCATCGCAAGAGCTTGCTGCGCGAACGCCTCGGGCAGCGGTCGGTCGCCGGAAATCATCGCGTCAGCACCGAGCAGCACATTGGCCTGATTGGCAAACGCCACTTTCACGCGGTCGGCGAACATCGCGACCGCACCGACGCTTGCCACAGCGAGCGCGAGTGCCAAAACGAGAATGCGCGCCTCCGTGGAGCGCAACTCCCGTCGAACAAACCGCAGAATCAGATTCACTGGATCACCTTGCCGCGTGCGAGCCGCACCATGCGGTGACAGCGCGAAGCTAGCTCCAGATCATGCGTCACCAGCACCAGCGTCGTGCCCTGTTCGCGGTTGAGCGTGAACATGAGTTCGACGACTTCTGCGCCGGTATCGGTATCGAGATTGCCCGTCGGTTCATCGGCAAACACAATGCTCGGGCTCGCGACGAACGCGCGTGCAATAGCGACGCGCTGCTGCTCGCCGCCGGAAAGTTGCTTCGGCAAATGCTCGACGCGTTCACCCAGGCCTACGCGGTTCAACCAATCTTGTGCGCGGGCCTGCGCATCATTTGCGCCTGCCAGCTCCAACGGCAGCATGACGTTTTCCAGCGCCGTCAACGCGGGTAACAACTGAAACGATTGAAAGACGAAACCAATCGCACCCTGCCGTCGTCTGGCGAGCGCATCTTCGGACAAATTGCTGACGAGCTCGCCATGCCAGGCAACGCTTCCGTGATCCGGCCGGTCTAACCCTGCAAGAAGGCCGAGCAACGTGGTTTTGCCGGAGCCTGACGCACCGACGATGGCGAGCGTTTCGCCTTCGGCAACCGACAGCGAAACATTATCGAGAATCGTTAACTGGCGCTCACCAAGCGGCACCACGCGCGAGAGCGTGTCGGCTTGAATGGCGGGTGGGGCGTTGGGCTTCAAGTGCGGCGAGGCTTGTGTGTCGATCATGGATGGAAACGGTTGACGACTGGATACGGACGACGGGTGTTCAGGACGCTGCCGAAAGCGTCATCCTGAGCTACAGCGAAGGATCACGTTGCATTCGACGCAATTTTGATTGAATCACTTGCCCGAAGCGGGAGTTACCCCAAAGTGATGCTTTGCCAGGCTCATGACAATTTAACTTGGTTCGCGCACTTTATAGAATGATTGTGATGATGACAGAACAACGTGTTTTTCGGTTCCTGCAATCGCTCGTTTTGCTTGCGACCCTGACATTTTCCTCAGGGGCTGCGCTCGCTAAGTCGTCGCAGATTCTGGTGGTCGGTGACTCACTTTCGGCGGGTTACGGCTTGGCCACGGGCGAAGGTTGGGTCGATCTTCTGACAAAAAAGCTGGGCAAAGAAAAAATCCCGGCTGCAGTCGTGAACGCCAGCATTAGCGGCGACACCACGGCAGGCGGGCTTTCCCGGCTCCCTGCCCTATTGGCAAAACACAAGCCAACCCATGTGGTGATCGAGCTAGGGGGAAACGACGGTCTGCGCGGCTCGCCGGTGGCGACGGCGAAAGCGAACCTGCTCAAGATGGCCGAATTGTCGAAGGCGTCCGGTGCCAAAGTGTTGATTCTGGGCATGCAGATGCCGCCAAACTTCGGCCCGAACTACACCGCGCAGTTTGAGGCGATGTATGTTGACGTGGCGAAGTCAGTCAATGCCGGATTGGTGCCAACGTTGCTGGGAAAGATCGGCGCTGATCTCACTAAATTTCAGCCGGATCGCATTCACCCGACGGCCGCCGCGCAGCCCGCGCTGCTCGACACGGTTTGGCCTGCGCTGGTGAAGTTACTGAAGTGATCGCCACAAACCCGTCCTCAGGCTCAGTCACCGTCGCCGACCTCGACAGCTACCCAGACATCATCGACGCTCGCTCCGAAGGCGAATACGCGGAGGATTTCATCCCCGGCGCGGTGAATCACCCGGTACTTAACAACGACGAGCGCGCCGCTGTGGGCACGTTGAACAAAGCCGCCTCAGCCTTCGAGGCGAAACGCATGGGTGCGGCGCTCGTTTCACGCAATATCGCCGCGATGCTGGAGCAACATTTTGCCGACAAACCGCGCGACTGGGCACCGCTCATCTACTGTTGGCGCGGTGGCAAGCGCTCGCGTTCGTTGACGCTGGTGCTCAGGGAAATTGGCTTCAAGGCGGTGCAACTGGAAGGCGGCTACAAGGCGTACCGGGCGCGGGTTGCAACCGAATTGACCGAGTTGCCGAAACAGTTCCACTACGTCACGATCTGCGGTTGCACCGGCACCGGAAAGACCGCACTGCTGCATGCCTTGCGCGACGCGGGCGCACAGGTGATTGATCTCGAAGGACTGGCCAATCACAAGGGTTCGCTGCTCGGCGAAAGCGTCACCACGCCGCAGCCGACACAGAAGCGTTTTGACAGTTCGCTATGGGCCCATCTGCGCACGATTGATCCGGCACGGCCTGTGTTTGTAGAGTCAGAAAGCAAGAAAATCGGCCTTGTCCAAATGCCCGAATCGATGCGCGAACAGATGGCTGCCGGTGCGTGCGTTTGGCTCGATGTGCCCGTCGCGGCGCGCGTTCTGCATCTGCGTGGCGAATACGAACATTTCGTGGCCGATCCGACGCTGCTGATGAAAAAACTTGCACCGCTCAAGGCATTGCGTGGTGGCGAAATGCTCGGGCGCTGGCAGGCGTTGACCACGGTCGGCAACATTGACGGCGTGGTCGAGTCGTTGCTGGTCGATCACTACGATCCGCTTTACACGACCGCAATCAAACGCAATTATCCGAGCCTCGCCACGGCGCGTCACTTGGTGATTGAGTCGTTGACAACTGACGCACTGCGCCTTGCCGCCGAAGCGCTTTTGGCGGAAAAGTAGGGCGGAACCCGAAGCGGTTCCGCCGAACGCGTTTGCCTCCCAATAATGGCGGAACGCCTTCGAATTCCGCCCTACGGAAAACCGGTATAGCTTTTTCTTGAAATGGCTTCCAGCAGCGGGTTACTTGATGTTTTCTATTAAAGTCCACTTTCTGTCATATTACTCTTCGACCCATGATCAATAAGGCTTTCAACGAAAAGCTGTTCGAAACAAATGCATGTCTAAATGATTAATTTTTCGTCCACCCAACGCCTGTCCGCCATTGATCTGGCGCGCGGCATCGCGCTGCTCGGCGTGGCGCTGGTGAACGTGCATGCGTTCGCGGCAGTTTGGTCAACCGTTTACGGGCTCGATCTCGCGAAAAATGCAGCGGACATGATCGCGGAGTACGCAAATGCCGTGCTGTTCACGCATCGCTCGTATCCGGTGCTGGCATTCCTGTTTGGTGTTGGGTTGGCGTGGCAATGGCAGCGTCTGCCTACTGCTGAACGCAAGCCGAACCGGTTGCGCGCGCGGCTGTGGGCCTTGCTGCTGATTGGCGTGGCGCACGGACTGCTGTTGTGGCCGGGTGAAGTGCTGACCGTGTACGCGGTGATGGGCTTGGTGCTGGCGTCCGTGCTGCGCTTCAGTGATCGCGTCATTTTGGGTGTCGTGATCGCCGTGTACCTTGGGACGGCGTTCATGTACTCCAGCATCGCAATGACGTGGTTCGCACTCGAGAAGTTCGAGAACATTGCGCCGCCCTTCGTCGAACCTATAGCGTCGTTCGCCTTGTCATCCATGCGATCCGCATTCGCTATGCATGGCCAAGAGTTCCTTGATCGCGGCTTGATGCAATTGTTGGTGCCTGATTTTTGGGCACATGCATTGCTTGGAATTTGGGCAGGTCGATCCGGCACGTTGCAGCGCTTTTTGCATGATCCGCTTGGCAAACGCGGGGTCGTGATTACTGGGGCGCTCTTATTCTCATTCGGAACCGCGCTTGAGGTCATGGCTGCGGGCTACGGCGGATGGGACGCGTTGGTGACGCAAGACAAGGGCGTCGCGCTAATGACGCTCGCGCTCCTGTGGGCTAGTCTGGGCGGGCTTTGGCTGTGGTTGACGATCGCTGCCATGTGGGCGCAGCGCGACGACAGCGCCATGAAAAACCTGGTCGTTGCGGCAGGTCGTGCGCCGCTGACGCAGTTCATCGGACAGTCCATCGTGTTTGCCGTGCTGTTCAACAAAAGCCTTGTCGGGCTGCACGGAGAATTGGGGCGCAGCACGTATTCGCTTATCGCAGTGGCAACTTATCTGCTGCTCTGCGCGTTCATTCGCGCGTGGCTGGCGAGCGGTCATGCGTACGGGCCGATGGAAATTGTCTGGCGACGGTTGACACGCCTCATTTCGTCGCAACGTACGCTTATTCCGTGAAAAAAACTCCTGGGAATCATGAACACAAGCGCCACGCCCCTCACCATCGATATCGTCTCCGACGTGGTCTGCCCCTGGTGCTACATCGGCAAGCGTCACGTTGAATCGGCGGTCGAACAGTGGAAGGCAGCGAATCCTGAGAGCGAAGTCACTATCCGCTGGCATCCGTTTCAGTTAAATCCCGATTTGCCGCTCGAAGGTACGGATCGCAAAGGCTATCTCGAGGCGAAATTCGGCGGGCCGCAGCGGGCAAAAGAAATCTACGCACGCGTCGCGGCGGCGGGTCGCGATGCGGGGCTTGATCTCAATTTCGATGGCATAAAAAAGCAGCCGAATACGCTCGCCGCGCACGCGCTGATCGCCTATGCGCAGAGTGTTGAAGAAGGTCGTCACTCGGATACGATTGTTGAGCGGCTATTCAAGGCGTATTTCGTCGATGGTGAATTTATTGGTGACGTGAACACGCTGGTGGCAATCGCTGCTGAATGTGGGCTGGATGCAGACAACACGCACACTGTGCTGTCAGAAAGCGCGACGCTAAAACAGGTTGCCAGTCAGGACGCAAGCGTGCGGCAACAGGGTGTGACGGGGGTGCCGTTTTTAGTGTTCAACAACAAGGTTTCGTTGTCGGGCGCGCAGCCGCCCGAGGTCATGCTGGACGCGATGAAGAAAGCGGTTGGTTAGACAGTATTGAGCCGTAGCGTCACACTACAAACGGTCGTCATTCTCGCCGTCGCGGCGGGAATC
Organism: Burkholderiales bacterium; assembly: GCA_043757535.1. Taxonomy (GTDB): domain Bacteria; phylum Pseudomonadota; class Gammaproteobacteria; order Burkholderiales; family Casimicrobiaceae; genus Casimicrobium. The sequence goes on along the minus strand of JAYVPF010000167.1, from coordinate 13,473 downwards.
CAGCGGTCGATGAACGCCCAAGCAACCTTCTGGCTCCCCGCTGCCATGGAGCGAGGATAACGGCAAAGTATGGGCGGGTACGTCAGCGCAAATACCCGCCACTAGCCGCATCTACACAGGACCCATTCACATACTCAGGCGCATCCAGCGCGAGCCACTCGATCACCTTAGCGATCTCATCGGGCTCAGCGAATCGTCTGGCGAATACGAGTCGATTGAATTCATCTTTGCGTGACTGCGGCAACTGTTCGAACATGCCTGTCTTTGTAGGGCCAGGCGCGACGGCGTTTATCATCACGCCTTGTGGGCCGTAGAGTTTGGCGAGACTTTTCGTCATGTTCAAAATCGCGCCTTTACTGGCACCGTACCAGACGTCGGGATGTCCGCCGAAACCAGCGACCGACGCGATGTTGATCACACGTCCGCAAATGCCATCAACTTTCGATCGCCCAACCATCGTTGGTGCCAGACAACGAATCAACTCGGCAGGCGCTTCGATGTTGGTCGCAATCACATCGCGGCGATCTTTCGGCAAGTAGTTCTCAAACGTTTGTGACGTGAGCATCGCCGCGTTATTGATGAGCACATCAATTTCCGGCAAGCGCTCGCACATGATGCTTATGGCATCGGTGCTGCGTAAATCAAATGCGATGCGTTCACAATTTATGCCATCAAGATCGAACGTCGAAAAGTCGCGACCCAATGCGAACACGCGCTCCCCGCGCGCAAGCAAACGTTTCGCCGTCGCGTAGCCAATGCCGCGCGTCGCCCCAGTGACAAGAATGGTTTTCATGCGGCTAGTGTACGTGGTAGTTCCCTACAATCGGTTTCCATGTTTCCTGTTCTCCAACTCTCTGGCACTCCCTTCGAGCGTGGTCGCATGCACGGGCAAATCGCGCGCGTGCAGGTCACCGGTTCGGTGCGCTGCTATGCCTCGCTGTTTGCCAGTTGCGGCATCGATTGGGCCGAAGCGCAGCGCCGTGCGGCTGAGTTTCGCGACATCGTCGCTGGCTGCGGTGGCGGCATGATCGAGGAGATTGAGGGTATCGCCATCGGCAGCGGTTTTAACGTCAACGAAATTCTGGCGCTCAATTGCCGCACCGAAATTCTGCCGCCAACTTTCATGGGTATGGAGACGACCCGTAGCGATGAGGCGCGTCGCAAAAACGCAGCCATCGGGCTCTTCGATATCGGCGAATGCACCAGTGTTGCGGTGGCCGGAGCGCGTTGTGTCGACGGCCAAACCCGCGTCGCTCAGAACTGGGACTGGATCGGTTATCAGCGTGACAACGTCGTGGCCTTGCGGGTGTTGCGTGAAGCGCCGTGGCCCTCGTTTTTAACGCTGACCGAGGCGGGCATTCTCGCCAAAATTGGCATCAATGATCACGGCGTTGCCGTCGGCCTCAACATCCTGCGCGCGACCAACGATCGCCAGCAGCCTGGCATTCCCGTGCACATTTTTCAGCGCATGGCGCTCGACTGCGCGAGTGTGGATGCGGTGGTTGCGCTCGCGCAGTCGCTTGCCTTTGCAGCGTCATCGAACGCGATTTTGGGTGACGCGAGCGGGAAAGTCTGCGCGCTGGAATACAGTCCGAGCGGCGCAGCGACGATCCCGCCGGATCAGGGCGTGATCGCGCACACCAATCATTTTTGCGATCCACGGCTTGCCGAATGGCAAGCACCGCTCGCGCAACTGTTGACCACCGAGCCGCGCCTGCGCTGCGCTGACACGCATATTTCCGGCTGGCCCGATCAGATTGATGACGCCTACCTCGGGATGTTGCTGCGCGATGAAACGGGCGCTGGGGCGGACGCAAAATTCGGCGCCATCTGCCGCTCACCGGACATGAGTTTGCCACCCGATTTGCGGGTGGAAAGTGTCTTCGGCGTCATCATCAATTGTGACAAACGCACGATGCTGGTTGCGCCCGGCATCCCTTCACAGGTAGATTTCGGGTTGCTTGCGCTGTAATTGCATTCTTAAATCAATACTGACTTTGTCGCGTGATGACAGATTTAGAAATGGAATACGCGGTTCCGCCGCGACCAGGCTCACTCTAAACGTGATCGGCCCACTATGCCTTCTCGCTTCTACACCCTCGCTGCCGCAATACTCGTACTTCTCGCGAGTTTTGTCTTTGCACTTGCCGTCCGCTTCCATGTGTCTTGGGCGATTTGGCTGGTGATGGCGATCAGCGGCGCGCTCTCGCTGGTCGGCCTGCGCGATATCACGCAAACAAAGCAGGCGATTCGGCGCAATTACCCGATCCTCGCGCACTTTCGCTTTTTCTTCGAATACGTCCGCCCCGAGATTCGGCAATACTTTATCGAGAGCGAAAACGAGGCGCATCCGTTCTCGCGCGCATCGCGTTCGCTCGTGTATCAGCGGGCGAAAAAAGACTCCGACAAGCGACCGTTTGGCACTCAGCTGGACGTGTACGAAGCGGGCTACGAATGGATGAATCATTCGATTTCACCTTCCGTGGTGCCGACCTCTGACTTTCGCATCATGATCGGTGAACGCACCGCGAAGCCTTATTCCGCCTCGGTCTTTAATGTCTCCGCAATGAGCTTCGGCGCGCTCTCGGCCAACGCCATTCGCGCGCTGAATCTTGGCGCAAAAACCGGCGGTTTCGCGCATGACACCGGCGAAGGCTCGATCTCGCGCTATCACCGCGAGAACGGTGGTGACCTGATCTGGGAGCTGGGCAGCGGGTACTTTGGCTGCCGCACAGCAGACGGAAAATTTGATGCCACGCGCTTCGCCGATCAGGCGCAAGATCCGCAGGTGAAGATGGTGGAATTAAAGCTGTCGCAAGGTGCAAAGCCTGGCCATGGCGGTGTATTACCGGGGCCGAAAGTGACGCCAGAAATCGCCGAGGCGCGCGGCGTCACCGTCGGCGTCGATTGTGTGTCCCCAGCCAAACACAGCGTGTTTTCCACACCCATCGAGATGCTCGAATTCATCGCCAAAATGCGCGAACTCTCAGGCGGAAAACCGGCGGGCATGAAGCTCGCCATCGGTCATCCGTGGGAATTTTTTGCGATAGCCAAAGCGATGGTCAAGACCGGCATCACACCGGATTTCATCGTCGTCGATGGCTCTGAAGGCGGCACTGGTGCGGCTCCCGTTGAATTTACCGATCACGTCGGCGTGCCACTGCGCGAAGGCCTCATGCTGGTGCACAACACGTTAGTCGGCGTCGGGCTGCGCGACCGCATCAAAGTCGGCGCGAGCGGGAAAATCATCACTGCGTTCGACATCGCAAAGACGATGGCGATGGGCGCGGACTGGTGCAATTCGGCGCGCGGCTTCATGTTCGCGCTCGGCTGCATTCAGGCGCAGAGCTGCCACACCGGCACCTGCCCGACCGGCGTGACCACGCAAGACGCGCTCCGGCAACGCGCGCTCGTGGTGCCAACCAAGGCCGAGCGCGTGCATCAGTTTCATCACAGCACGCTGCATGCGCTCTCCGAGCTGATCGCCGCAGCCGGGCTCACGCATCCGGAGGACATCAAGCCCGAGCACATCATTCGCCGTATCAGCTCGACCGAGGTCGCGTCACTGGCGGGGCTCTATAAATTTTTGAAGTCCGGCGAATTGCTGCATAGCACCGGCGAGCACAAAGTGTTTGCCTACTACTGGGCCAAGGCGCAGGCGGAGTCGTTTGCGCAGATGCGTTAGCCGCGAATTTTTGCGGTACAGCTTTTTATTAAAAGTACTATTTTACGCGGGCTAAGCCGCCGTTTCGCCAACACTCGACTGTATGCGTTTTCAGCCTGTAGCCCCGGTAACAGCGTCATTTTACTAAAAAGCTGCAACCGAAACCGGTTATTTTTTGGCCTTCGCCGCTGGCTTTTTGGCCGGGGCGCTTTCACCTGTGGGCGGCTTGATCAGCGCATCGAGATTCTTCTCTATTGCGGTCTGAATCGGGCCCTTGAAGGCGGCCATCAAGAAGCCGAGTTTCACATCAATCTTTAATTCCTTTGCAGTGACAGCGAGCCTACCTTTGACCCCGCTCCTGGTGAAATTCATCGTTTCACCGGACCAGCTGGATTGCAATTGATATTGTTCTTCTAATTTGGCGGCGATTTTCTCGGCCATTTTTTTTGCGTCTGCTGGCGTGCTGTGATGCGCGCGCTTGATCGAAATTTCCGACATGCTGTCCTCCATCTACTGTTGGTTGCCGCTATTGTCGCCGCACGAATCGCCATCTGCAACTGGCAATGGACGATTGTCGGGCGCTGCCGCCCCTAAAACCAAAAGCCCGGAAGTCGAGTAAAAGGAATGAATAGCAATTTACCGGATAGCGGCTTTAGGGCACCTTTAATGAAAGTAGTTTCAACCGGGCGACTGGCGTTGCGTGCCGGTTGCCTGATCGTCGCGTTCACGCTGGCGGGGTGCGCACAAATGCCGCGACCCGACGTTGCTGCGGCCGTAGCCGGTAGCCGCACCACCAACAGCAACGTGTTTGCCCCGCCGAACGACCCTGCCGACCCGGCGTGGCACCCGGTCACCATTCGCTTTAAAACACCCACCGAATATTCGCGACGAGAGATCGACGGACGCAGTTGCATTCGCGCTGTGGCTAACGGCGCATGGTCGTTCTGGGTGGCGAAGGTGCCGTCCGCGCAAGCGTTCGCCAAAACGCTCTCGTGGAGCTGGCATGTGCCCGCACTGGTGCCCGATGCCGACAACCAGGTGCCGGGCAAAGACGACGCGCCCGCCCGCGTCGTTGTTGCCTTCAAAGGTGACCGCAGCAAGCTTGACGCGGCTGAGCGCTCAACAATGAGTCTGGCCAAAGCGCTCGGGGGCGTCGACCTACCGTTCGCCGCAATTCAGTACATCTGGGAAGGCAAAGCCGTACCGGAAACCATTTTTGCGAACGGCAACACGTCACGCATTCAGAAGCTGGTGGTGAAAAGCGGCGCGGTCGGGCTCGCCATGTGGCAATCGTTCACCCGCGATGTGCGCGCCGATTTTCGGCGCGCGTTTCCCGGTGAAGAACCCGGTGAAATCGAGAGTATCGGGCTGATGACCGACACCGATAGCCTCGGCGGAATGGCCGAGGCTTGCTACGCAGACGTTCTGTTGCGCTAATAGCCGGTCGCAATTAATCCAGTTTCGCGCCCGAAATTTTCACCAGTTCTGCCCATTTGAGCTGATCGGCTGCCAGTTGTTTGGCGAAAGCTTCGATGCTGCCGCCTGCGGGCAGATAGCCCTGCTCCAACAGTTTGGCGCGAGTCGCGGGCTCCTGCATCACCTTGTTCGCCTCAGCGTTCACACGCTCCAGAACTGCGCGCGGCGTGCCCGTGGGAGCGACCCAGCCTTGCCAGCCAGTGACCTGAAATTTCGGATAACCCGCTTCAATGGTTGTCGGCGTATCGGGCAGTGCCGGGTGGCGGGTGTCGGTGGTTACCGCGAGCGCTTTCAATTTGCCCGCCTTGACGTGCGAGAGCCCGACGCTGATCGCATCAATCATCACATCGATCGGCCCACCGAGCAAATCCTTCACGGCGTCAGCGCTGCCTTTGTACGGCACATGCGTGATCTTCAAACCGTAGCTTGAATTCAGGAGTTCCAGCGCGAGATGTGGCACGCCACCGTTGCCACCCGAGCCAAAATTCAATTTGCCCGGATTGGCGCGCGCATCATCAACCAGATCCTTCAGCGAATTGAACGCGGAATCGGCGCGCACCATCACGGCGAGTGGCAGATTCACCAGTTGAACGACGGGCACCAAGTCCTTCATTGGCGAGAAACTCATCTTGCTGTAGAGCGCCGGGTTGATGCTCATGAGGGCAATGTTGGTGTGCAACAGCGTGTAGCCGTCGGGCGTGCTTTTCGCCACAGCGTCGCCCGCAATATTGCTGCCCGCACCCGGCTTGTTTTCGACAATGATCGGCTGCCCCCACCGTTCGCTGACACGCTGGCCCACGATGCGCGCGAGCACATCGAGACCGCCACCGGCCGAAAATCCGACCACCAGTTTCACCGGTTTACCGGGATAGTTTTGCGCGGAGGCGAGCGACGCCGCAGCAGCCAGCGCGATCGCTCCGAGGCGCACCAAACAACATAAAAATAGACGATTCGTCATGACTCTGGCCTACGGTGAAGTTGCTGCAACTATAAAGCTGTCGGCGAAAAATTCACCCTCCGGCAACTCGCATTTCGACACGAAATCTCCGCGCGCGGAATCGACCACAATCGGCGCGCCGCAAACGTAGACCTGATGCGCCGACAGATCAGGGAAGTCCGCGACCACGGCTCGATGAACAAAGCCCGTACGACCTTTCCAGTCGTCTTCGGGCAACGCGTCGCTGATGACGGGAATGTAGGTGAACTGCTGTGAAAATTTCTCGGCCCACGCGCGCGCCAGATGATCGAGGTACAAATCCTTCGGCCGCCGCCCCCCCCAATACAGGGTGACTTTGCGCTTGATTTCACTGTGAATCATGTGTTCGATAATGGCCTTGATCGGCGCCAAGCCGGTGCCGCTGGCGACCATCACGATGGGCTTGTCCGATTCTTCACGCAGAAAAAACGAGCCATGCGCGCCTTCAAAGCGCAGGATGTCGCGCACTTTCAGAATCGGCTCGGTCACGCCGAACACGCGATCCGTAAACAGGCCGCCGGGAAGGTGCCGAATGTGCAGTTCGATCAGCGCATCGTCATGCGGCGCGTTTGCCATCGAGAAGCTGCGTCGCCTGCCATCCTTCAACAAAAATTCGAGGTACTGCCCCGCACTGTACCGCAGGCGCTCGTTGGCGGGCAGCTTGATGCGCATGATCGTCACATCGTCGACCACGCGATCCAGATGCTCGATTCGGCAAGGCAGCGTCTTCATCACGACATCGCCCGCCTTGCGTACATCACGCGCTTCGACGACAACATCGGTTTGCGGCTTCGCTACGCAGAACAGGCATTTGCCTTGTTCACGCTCGAGCGCTGGCAGGGTCGTCGCCTGATGCGGGCCGTGTTCCACCACGCCGGAAATGACGCGGCCTTTGCACGAACCGCAGGCACCGTTTTTGCAGCCGTACGGAATCAGAAAGCCAGAGCGCAGCGCTGCTGACAAAATAGTCTCATCGGCGTCGCACGTAAAAATGTGGCCACCGGGTTCGAGCGTGACGCGTGTGACTTGGGGCATGGACTAAAAGCGTGAACTAGCGTGAAAAAACGAAAGCAGAAATTGCTGCGGGTGATGATCGTCGGCGCAGGCGATGTCGCCCGTCGATTGACGACACGCGCTGGCCTTAACGAACGGGTGCACTGGGTCGGTCTGGCGCGTAGCGTTGAAACCGCCAGTGCCTTGCGCCAAGTGGGAATTTTACCGATTGCTGGTGATCTCGATTTTTCGCCGAGTCTCAAGCGCGCAGGCGCGCTGGCTCGCAGCGCGAGCGCGGTGCTGCATCTGGCCCCGCCACCGGGCGACGGCATTGATGATGCGCGCATGAAGCGTTGGTTAGCAGCGTCCGCCGTGCCAAGCAAGCGGGGACGTCGTGTGAGCGAGCGTGCACCTGCGACGGCGATCAAAATGCGCAGCCTGATTCGACCGCAGAAACGCTTGCGCAATGTGTACGTGAGCACCACGGGCGTGTACGGCGACTGCGCCGGTGAGCGCATTAACGAAACGCGACGCACACAGCCTGCGAACGCACGGGCCAAACGTCGCGTTGCTGCCGAGTCGCGTGTACGTGCGTTTCGTTCGCAACGCTTCACGATTCTGCGCGCACCGGGCATTTACGCCGCCGAGCGATTGCCAGTGGAGCGTTTGCGTGCGGGCACGCCTGCGTTGGCGGCGGACGACGACGTGTTCACCAATCACATTCACGGCGACGATCTGGCACGCGCGATCTGGCTGGCGGTGTTTCGCGGTGGCGCGAATCGCGTGTTAAATGTGGTCGATGATGGCGAGCAAAAGATGGGCGATTATTTCGATCAGGTGGCGGCAGCGGTTGGTCTGCAAAAGCCGCCGCGCCTACCGCGTGTGCTCCTCATGCGCGAAGTGTCGCCGATGCTCTATTCGTTCATGAGTGAATCGCGACGCATCGACAACGCGCGTCTAAAGCGAGAGTTGCGTTTGCGCTTAAAGTATCCGACGCCCGCAGCGCTGTTGCGCGGAATGAAACCGGCTGCGGCTTTGCAAAGATCACTGCTATGAACTTCACGCAAATCAAAGCCAGGCTCGACGCGTATGAGCGCCTGATCCGGCTCGACAAACCCGTGGGTTTTCTGCTCCTCATGTGGCCCACGCTGTGGGCATTGTGGATGGCAGCCTATGGCGAGCCGGACATTCGCTTCGTGTTCATTTTTGTGCTCGGGACGATCCTCATGCGCTCGGCGGGCTGCGCGATTAACGACTGGGCAGATCGCGAATTCGACGGCGCGGTGAAGCGCACCGCGATGCGCCCTTTGGCGTCCGGTGAAATCAGTGGGCGCGAAGCGCTGTGGGTTGGCACGGCATGCGCGTTGGCGGCGTCTGTTCTGCTGGTTCCTCTCAACTGGCAAGCAAGATTCTGGGCGCTACCCGCGCTCGCAGTCGCCGCGATTTATCCGTTCAGCAAACGCTTTTTCGCGATTCCGCAAGCGATCCTCGGGCTCGCGTTCAGCATGGGCATTCCGATGGCGTTCGCTGCTCTGCGTGGAGAAGTGCCGCCGCTCGCGTGGGTGCTCATGTTCGCGAATTTTTTTTGGGTGATGGCATATGACACCGAGTACGCGATGGTGGACCGCGACGACGACATCGTGATCGGCATCAAGACCTCAGCGCTGTTCTTCGGAAAGTTTGATGTGCTTGCGGTCGCCGCGAGCTACGCGTCGTTCCTCGGCATCATGGCAGGCGTCGGCGTATGGCAGCAATTTGGACTTTTTTATTACGTGGGGCTCGCGCTCGCCGCCGTGCTCGCGATCAATCACATCTGGCTGATTCGAGGCCGTGATCGCACGGCGTGCTTCGCGGCGTTTCGCGGCAACAATCTGCTGGGAATCAGCGTGTTTGTTGGCGTTGCGCTGGATTTTGCGGTGCGACTCAAGGCGTGGCCGAGGTGGTACTAAGCGCTATCAACTTTTACCTGTAACGACGTATACATTGGGTCTGGAACGACAAAGTAGCAATTATCGAGTTATGCCGATTATTCGCGGCAGGCCCAATAAAATCGTGTTTTCAGAGAAAAGCTATATCGTCACTTCGACATTGTCAAGCAAGCGCGGAATGCCCAATTTAGCAGCGCCGAGAACCACCAGATCAGTGTCAACGTCGTGCGGCAGCATGAGGTCACTGCGTCGACGCACACTCACATAATCCTGCCCCCAGCCGTGGCGCTCAAGCTCGGTCATCGCTTCGGCCTCCAGCGTCGCGTAGGCGTGGGTGCCAGTGCGACAGGCGTCGGCGACGTCGTTCAAAACCCGATACAGGCGCGGTGCTTCGGCACGCTCCCCTGCCGTCAAATACTGATTACGTGATGACAGTGCAAGCCCGTCCTCTGAGCGCACGGTTTCAGCCAAAATAATTTCCACCGGCGAGGCCAATTGGCGCGCCATGGTTTGCAGCACATGGCACTGCTGATAATCCTTTTTTCCGAACACCGCCGCGCGCGGCTGCACCATGTTGAAAAGTTTGAGCACCACGGTGGCCACGCCGCGAAAATGGCCGGGACGCACCTCGCCTTCGAGAATATTTTCGATACTGTCCGGATGCACGGTGTAGGTCTGCGGCTCGGGATACAGCTCGTTCTCGTCGGGCGCAAACACCACGTCGCAATCGATACTTTCCAGCTTCGCGCAATCGTCCTGCAACGTGCGCGGATAGCGGTCAAAATCTTCTTTCGGCCCAAACTGCAAACGGTTCACAAAAATACTGACCACCGTGCAAGCGCCCCGTGGGCGCGCTTCCTCGACGAGTCGCAAATGTCCTTCGTGCAAATTGCCCATGGTCGGCACGAACACATTGTTCGGCACGCCTTGAAGATATTTGCGCAGCTCTGCGACGGTGTGGATGAGTTCCATGGGTGCCTTGGTTAGTCTATTGCGTGAATCGTGTGAATGAGTTCGTCGGGTTTGGCAATGATGCGATGCGCGCCAGCCTTTTGCAACTCATCACGCGATCCGAAACCCCACAATACACCGAGCGAATGGGCGCCCGTGTGCTTGGCGGCTTCAACGTCTTTGTCGCGATCACCAATCATCATCGCGCTGGTCGGCGCGACGTTGTAGAGCGCAATCAGGTGCGCGAGTAGATCGGTTTTGCGATCAAACTGCCCGTCAAGCTCGGGCCCGTGAATGCCGTCGAAATAGCGCCCCAATTGAAAGTGTTTGATGATGCGCTCGGCGAAAATGCGCGGCTTGCTGGTGCATAGCGCAATGGTAAAACCCTGCAAATGCAGCGTGCGAATCGCCTCAGCCATGCCTTCATACAAACTATTTTCCAGCCAGCCTTTTTCCTGATAGCGCAACCGGTAAAAGCGCAACGCAGCCTCAGCATCAATGCCGGGAAACGCACGTGGCAATGACTCGCGAAACGGCGGACCGACAAAGGGCAGCACCTCGGCGTCCGAGAGCTCGCGCAAACCCAATTCGTTCAACGCAAAGTTGAGACAACGACTGATGCCGTCAAAATTGTTTGACACCGTTCCGTCGAGATCAAAAAACAGCGTCGTGATCGGCACGTAAAATCCTTCCCTCGGGCTAAGGGCACATATGTCACAGAAGTTTATCGAAGGCCGCATCGTCGGTCGCAAAGATCACACCAGCACGTTGTTTTCATTGCAGTTTGAAGCGCCGCTTGCGGGCTTCACAGCGGGGCAATACTGTCAGGTGGGACTGAAACTTCCGGTTGGCGACGAGCCCGACCCCGCACCTGTGCTCGTTATGCGCCCCTATTCGCTCGTCAACGCGCCGCACGAACGCCCGTTCGAGATCATCCTCACGGAAGTGCCAACGAGCCTCGGCGGCGTGCTCACGCCCGCGCTACATCGTCTGCAAGTCGGCAACGTCGTCTACGTCAGCCCGCTCGCGTACGGCTTCTTCTCAATGCCGGAAATCCCGGATGCGGACGTGCTTTGGGGGCTCGCCACAGGCACGGCGAACGGCGCGCTACTGTCGTGCCTCAAGACCGACGCACCATGGCAAAAATTCAGACAAATCGTGCTCGTTCATGGCGTGCGCAGCGCTGCGGAGCTCACCTATCGCGAGCAAGTCGACGCAATCGCGCGCACGTATCCGGGGCGTTTTCAATACATTCCGTTCGTCTCCCGCGAAGATCGCGATGGCGCAATGCGTGGCCGAATTCCCAATGCCATCACCGACGGGTCACTTGAAGCGCGCGCTGGTATCGCGTTAACCGCGGCAACCGCGCACGTCATGATTTGCGGTAACCCGGAGATGGTGATCGATACGCTGGAGGTTTTAAAAGCTCGTGGCCTGAAAAAACATCGGCGCAAAGAGGCTGGGCAGATTACGACTGAGGCGTATTGGTAAACGTCTCAGTTCTGCTGGTGGGCTTGAGCTAAGTCTCCCCCAAAAATCCACCACTCTGATGCGCCCAGAGCCGCGCATAGAGCCCTTCTTTCGCCAGCAAGGACTTGTGATCGCCTTCTTCAACGATCCGTCCCTGATCAATCACAATCAGACGATCCATCGCTGCAATCGTTGACAGTCGATGCGCGATGGCGATCACCGTTTTGCCCTCCATCAAGCGATACAGACTGCGCTGAATTGCGGCCTCCACCTCCGAATCAAGCGCGCTGGTGGCCTCGTCGAGCAGCAGAATTGGCGCGTTCTTGAGCATCACGCGGGCAATCGCGATGCGCTGGCGTTGACCGCCTGAGAGCTTGACGCCGCGCTCGCCGACGTGCGCGTCGTAACCCGTGCGCCCTTTTGGATCGGTCAGGGCGGCGATGAAATCAGAGGCTTCTGCGCGCTCCGCTGCTTGAATCATGTCGCCGTCGGCTGCGTCCGGTCGTCCGTACAGAATGTTGTCGCGAACGGCGCGATGCAAGAGGGAGGTGTCTTGCGTGACCATGCCGATTTGCGCGCGCAGGCTGTCTTGCGAAACGGTGGCGATGTCGGTTCCGTCAATCAGAATGCGCCCGCTTTCTACGTCATAAAATCGCAGGAGCAAATTGACGAGTGTTGATTTACCCGCACCTGAGCGACCGACCAGACCGATCTTTTCACCCGGTTTGATGACCAGCGAAAAATCGTCGATGATGCGTGATTTTTCTTGAGTCGCACCATACGCGAACGTGACGTTTTCAAAGCGAACTTCGCCACGCGGAACGTTGATGGCTTTGGCATCGACTGCGTCGACCACAGCCTCCGGTCGCGACAGCGTGTCCATGCCATCGCGCACAGTGCCGATGTGCTCGAACAGGCCCGCGAGTTCCCACATGACCCAGTTCGACATACCGTTCAGACGCAGCGCCATCGCGCTTGCAGCAGCGACCGCGCCGACGCCGACTTGTCCCTGCGCCCACAACACGAGCGCTGCACCCGCGGTGGCGGCCACCAGCAGCACGGACAGTGTGTGATGAACGACGTCAAACGCAGTCACCAATCGCCACTGCACGAGCACCGTTTGCATGAACTCCTGCATCGCGCTTTTGGCGTAGCTCGCTTCGCGTTGACCGTGCGAGAAAAGTTTGACCGTCGCGATGTTGGTGTAGGCGTCGGTGATACGCCCGGTCATCAGCGAGCGTGCGTCGGCCTGCGCCTGCGAAATTCGACCGAGACGAGGCACGAAGTATCCACATGCGCCGATGTAGAGCACTAACCAACCCAGAAACGGCAGCATCAAACGCAGATCAAAGCCACCCGCACCGAGCACCATGGTCACAAAATAAATGATGACGAACACCATCACGTCCGCCAGGATCATCCACACGTCGCGCACCGCGAGTGCGGTCTGCATGACCTTCGCCGCGACCCGTCCGGCAAATTCGTTTTGATAGAAACTCATGCTCTGCGCGAGCATCAGGCGATGAAAATTCCAGCGCAGCCGCATCGGAAAATTGCCCATCATGGCCTGATGTTTGAACAGCGCCTGAAACGACACCAACAGCGGGCTCAGAATCAGCATGCCCATCAGCAGCAGCAAGCCTGTACGGTTGTCGTCCCAGAGCTGGGCGGGCTCGGTTTTTGACAACCAGTCAACCACCCGACCGATCATCGAAAACAGCAAGGCTTCGATGACGCCGACGGTCGCCGTGAACAGCATCATCGCCACGAGGTAAGGCCGCAACCCGCGCGTGCATTCCCACAAAAACGCGAAGAACGATTTGGGTGGTGCAACAGGCAGGGTGTCGGGGTAGGGCTCAACGAGCCGTTCGAATAATTGAAACATAGACAGCTAGATGTGTAGGGTGGGCAGCCTCTGCCGACCGCTGTTTGTAATGGCGCGTAACGGTGGGCACGGGGTGCCCACCTTACTCATAAACCGCAGTCTTCGGAAGCGATCTCGTGCCCATCATCAC
>JAYVPF010000166.1:0-22344 GCA_043757535.1 Burkholderiales bacterium | reverse complement strand
AGCTCAGGAGCCCGTTGCTCCCGCATCCGGCGCTTTAGCCGACGACGGCGAGAGCAAGGCGCTTCGCGAGCTTGCCGCGCTGGGTGACCGCGTGTCTGCTGCTCGACTTATTGTCTGACCACGCGGGGGTGTTTTCCTCCCCCGGTCGCCCCCGCGTGCACTTCTCGTGATCCCCTCAGGCCCGCTTTATGCGGGCCTTTTTTATTGCGGCCCGCTGATGCGGTTTTTTTTACTTTTATAGCTGTGTCGTCGATTGGAGAATCGATATGCGAGCGGCTTATTCCGCGAGGATGAACGTGACTTTCATGTTCACCCGGTACTCGACGATCTTGCCGCCTTTGATGATCACCTTCTGATCTTGCACCCAAGCGCCCTCGACATTCTTGAGTGTCTCGCAGGCGCGAGCAATGCCGACGTTAAGTGCATCTTCAAAGCTCTTGCTGGATGACGCGGTAATTTCAGTGACACGGGCTACAGACATAAAACCTCCTGAGATCATGGATAAATGGCGCAATAGTGCGCACGTTTCGGTTTTACGCCGCCGCGGGAGAAATGTCTATTGAGGAAGCCCGTCGCGCGAACGGCGCGGGTTACAAGAAGAATCGTCTTATCTGAAAGGTCGCGTCGCGGCGACGTGCGAGACTAAAGCCCAAACACAGAATCCAGCCGCACAAACCCCGTCTGTCCGTCGCGATGGCGCACTTGCGTCCACGCGCCCGCGTTCGGCGGCTGCGGCGTGACGATTTGTAGCAGCACGCCGCTGTCAGCGCGAAACAGGATTAGGCTGGACGCATCGGGCGAGGCGTAAACGTCGGCGATTGCCGACTTCACCTGCACATTGTTGCGCTCGCCGAGGGCCTTACGCTCAATCCATGCCAGCGTGCCTGAGGCATCGCGCACCTTGACCCAGCCTTCGATCTGAACGACCACTTCGACAGGGGTTCCACGCGAATAAATGAACTGCTTGGTCGCCCTGGCCGAGGGGCCTTCGTAGGCAACCGTCCCGTTGTCAGTGGTCTGGCGAAAATCCGCGTGCGCAACACTGAGCCAGCTTGCGAAAACCAAACCTGCAAGGCGAGCAATGTGCGGCGCGCGGTTCATGCTGAATGCCTCACTGCTTTGTTGCAGCGGCCTGCTCAAGTTGCTGCTGAACGCGCGCCTGATAGATCGCTTCGAAGTTGATCGGTTGCAGATAAATCGCTGGGAAGCCCATACGCTGCACGGCATCCGAAACCACTTCGCGAACATAGGGGAAGATGATGTTGGCGCAGTGAACGGCGAGCAAAGGCTGCAATTCAGGTTCAGGAATATTGCGAATCTGGAAAATGCCGCCCATTGCCGCTTCGACCAGAAACATCGTTTTGTCCGCGATGGTTGCCGTGACTGTGACCTTGACGGTGACGGTGTGAAAGCCGTCTTCGATCGTGCCCTGATTCTGCTCCAGACCGATTTCAACGGTCGGTGACTCGCGCCAGAGATACGCTTGTGGCGCATTCGGGTTTTCGACCGACACGTCCTTCAGGTAAATCTTTTCAATCGAAAAGTGCGGGGCGTTTGGGTCTTGTTCTTGTGCTTGCGCGGTCGCGTCGGACATAGTGTGCTTTCGGGTACTTTTTGAAAAACAGAATCAACTCAGAATTTTAGCTGGGCCGGATATCAGGAAATTAGGGGAGTTGCGAATCAGGCTGCGAGCAGGGTGTCGAGCCCGCCCGCGCGATCGAGCGCGGACAAGTCGTCAAAACCGCCGACATGCGTGTCGCCGATGTAAATCTGCGGTACCGTGCGGCGACCGGTTTTTTCCATCATGGCGAGACGCTGTTCAGGCTGCAAATCCACTCGGATTTTGTCAATCGAAGCCACACCCTTGGCCGTGAGTAAGCGCTCGGCCTGAATACAGTACGGGCATACACCCGTGGAATACATCGTAACCTTAGCCATCGCTCAAACCTTTTCAACAGGAAGGCCAGCTTCGGCCCATGCCTTGAAACCGCCGTTCAGGTTGTAGAGTCGGGTGAAGCCCGCTGCTTTCAAGGCCCCACCGGCCATCGTTGCGCGCTGACCGCGAGCGTCGTAAACCACGAGCGGTTTGGACTTGTCCAGCGCAAGCGTTGCGGCACGATCTTTCAGTTGCGACAGCGGGACATGGATCGCGCCGATGATTTTTTTGCCGCCCAGATCGCGCGCCTCACGGATGTCGAGCACGGCGGCATCCTCACGGTTCAGAAGGTGGGTCAGGCGCACGTTGCCGACCTCAGCCATGCCCGATGTGCGGCGCTGAATCAGCGGATAGAGCAGCATGACGCCTGACATGAACATAATCAGGACGAGCATCCAGTTGGTATAGAGAAATTGCATGGGTGGATTGGACTTTGCGAATACTGGGGGCTGAAAACCCCGGAAGCCTAGAATTTTAGGTGTTTCCGCGTTATTTCCAGTCCTGCGCTACACGCCGCTTATTTTCGATTGCTCTCATGTCCGCCTCTGCTACCTCTGCCAACGTCTCAGTCCGCCCCGTCGTCCTGATCATTCTCGATGGCTTCGGCTTCCGCGAAGCGGCCCCGGATAACGCCATTACGCTGGCCAAAAATCCGGTTTGGGATGCGCTCTGGCGCGATTGCCCGCATGGTCTGATTGACGCATCTGAGCAATATGTTGGACTGCCGAAAGGGCAATTCGGCAATTCCGAAGTCGGCCACCTTAATATCGGCGCGGGCCGCGTGGTGTATCAGGATTTGACGCGCGTCGACCGTGCGCTCGAAACCGGTGAATTTCAGACGAATGTCGCGTTAGTCGCCGCATGCGACGCCGCGAAGAACAACAACTCGACGCTGCATGTGCTCGGCTTGCTCTCATCGGGAGGCGTGCACTCCCATGAGCGACACATTCACGCGATGGTACGCATGGCGGCAGCACAGGGCGTCCCGCGTGTCGCCGTGCACGCGTTTCTCGATGGTCGCGATACGCCGCCGCGCAGCGCGGCAGCGTCCATCGATGCGATGGAGGCTGTCTGTGCCGAGACTGGCGCGCGCATCGCCACAGTCGCTGGGCGCTTCTATGCGATGGATCGCGACCGCCGCTGGGAGCGCGTTGCTCCCGCCTATCACGCGCTGGCCGAGGCGTCTTCTGATCACTTCGAATCCAGTGCTATGGCCGCGCTGCAAGCCGCATACGTGAGAGGCGAAAACGACGAATTCGTCAAGCCCACTGTCATCGGCCTCGGCGCGCCCATGAAAGATGGCGACGTAGTCGTGTTCATGAATTTTCGCGCTGATCGTGCGCGCCAGCTGACCACCGCGTTGACTGATACAAGCTTCACCGGCTTCGAGCGACACATGCCCAAGCTTGCGAGCTTTGTCTGCCTGTCGAACTACGGCGATGCGTACGCCGCGTTGCCCGTGGCGTTCCGCAACGATGTTATTGTGAACGATCTGGGCGCAGTGCTGGAGACCAACGGGCTCACGCAGTTGCGCATCGCCGAGACAGAAAAATACGCTCACGTCACCTACTTTTTCTCAGGCGGACGCGAGCAGCCGTATGCGGGGGAAGACCGCATCATGGTGCCCTCGCCCAAGGTCGAAACCTACGACCTGCAACCCGAGATGAGCGCGCCGGAAGTCACGAGCAAACTGGTCGCCGCGATTGACTCGAAAAAGTACGCCGCGATTATCTGCAACTACGCCAACGGCGACATGGTCGGCCACACAGGCATCCTGCCTGCTGCGATCAAGGCCGTCGAAGCGCTCGACGTTGCGCTCGCCCAAGTCATCTTCGCGGCCAAAGCCACTGGCGCGCAAGTGCTGATCACCGCCGATCACGGCAACTGCGAGCAGATGTTTGATCCCGGATCGCATCAGGCACACACGCAACACACCACCGACAAAGTGCCGCTCGTCTACGTCGGCACGGATGCGGTGACGATTCGCGAAGGCGGCGCGTTGCGCGACATCGCGCCGACTTTGCTTGCGATGATGGGCGTCGTCAAGCCCGTTGAGATGACGGGCGAAACGCTGCTAACGAAATAACCGACTGGCTCTTGCTCGACCCGAATTATCGCTACAGATCCTTATTAAAAAACACCTGCCGCGCCGCCCAGACGAGCACACCGAGATCGTCGAGCCAACCGATGACGGGGATGAAGTCCGGGATCAAATCGAGCGGAGAAATCACGTAGAGCATTGCCAGGACCGCAATGATCACGCGCTTCCATTTCGATTGTGATTTGAGCGGCTGCTGAGCGGCGGGAATACGGACGGGGATGGCGTTACTGGTTGATGCGGACATAATGCGCTCCTGGAGAACAACTAAATTACAGACAAAGCTAGCCTCGTCGCCACCTGATCTGGCTTTCACAGGTTGCCGTGCAGCGACGCTAACGCGGGCTACGTCGAACTTGTTGACAGCGGTGCGCGTTGCCAGAAGTAATGATGTAAGGGATTATTAGAGGTGCCCGTAAGGCGTCCCGAGCGCGCACCCCGTGCTTGACGTTGACGCAAGCAGCCTATCGGAGTTTGGGCGTCGCAGCGAAAAATGGACTGCTGCGGTCAATTTGCAGTCGACGAATCCAAAGTCCGACAGGCTGTTAGCGCGTGAATTTGCCTTCTTTGTTGATGATCGAGAGATCCACGAAATCAAGCCCAGTGTGATCAGTGGCGGAGTACGTCACGTCCATACCACCGATGTCGTAGCCGCGAATCGCCTCAAGCGCCGTGCGCACCTTTTCGGCGGTGGGATTCGATCCGGCGCGACGCAGACCCTCGACCAATACCTTGGCCGCCGCGAAGCCTTCCAGCATGGCCGGTGAGACCTCGGCGAGACCGCCCGTTTTGGCCAGGCCCAACGCCTCCTTTACCAACGGCGAATTGATTGATCGCTCGTTCGGAAACACCTGCGTGATGATGGTGCCGCGCGCGTTTTCGCCGAGCGCTTTGACGAATCCGCTGGACGCGTTGTTCGACAGCGTTACGAGCTGCGCGCGCGAACCCGTGGCGCGGATCGCCTTCAATGCGTCGATCACATGAGTGCCAGAGCCGACGACCATCACCGCCTGCGGACTAGTCGTGCGCACGTCCAGCGCGAGCGGCGCGAAATCAGGCTTGCTGCGATCATATTTTCCGAGAAACGCCGGCTTCAATTTTTTCGCCTCGAAGCCCGCCTTGATGCCAGTCAGGGCATCGGTTCCGAAGGTGTCATCGACGTGCAGCACGCCGATGCTGGTGATGCCAATTGATGCAAGCAGACCGACCGCTTTTTCAGCTTCGCGCTGATAGGTTGAGCGCACGTTGAACACGTACTTTTTCACTGGCTCGTGCAACAGCATCGCGCCGGTTGACGGGCCGACCAGTGGCACTTTCAATTCATCAAGCACTTTGATGATGAGTTCATTGTGCGGCGTTCCGCGCGTTAAAAAAAGCACGACGGCTCTGTTGTCGACTATCAAAGTACGCGCGTTCGCCGCTGCGGTTTTCGGGTCGAACTTGTCGTCCATCGAGACGAGTTCGATCTTCTGGCCGTTCACGCCGCCTTTGGCGTTGACCGCATTGATGTAGAGCTTCGCGCCTTCAGTCGCTTCCTTGACCGTCGCCGCGACGGCACCGCTAAATCCAGCGGTCTGACCAACGATGATTTGCGCGACGGCGCGACCAGACAGACTCGTCATCAGGCACAGCGTTAGCGCGCAAACCTGCCACCGCAGTTTCAGGATGTTCATAGTGACGCCTCTTTTTTTGTCCCGACTCAATTAGTCGGGACAGATTTTTTCGAAAGCGTAGCCGAGCTGGCTGTCGGAACGGTGGAATTTATGACAAAAGCATGAAGCGCCGAGTGATTTGTGGCGTTTCTGGCTGAATTTGGGTAACAGCTTTCATTGGTTAACCGCCGAAATCGCCGCAGTATGTGTGTTTGTGCTGAGTATCGATGCAAATCTGCCAAAGTCGGTTCAAGCGATTTTGACGTCCTAGCCCCTATGTGATCGTGCTTTCATCAAAAAGCTGTTACGTCCGCAGGCTGTTGCCGAGTTTGCCCCGATACCACTCATGAAAGTGCTGCATGCCATCTTCCATCGGGGTTTGATACGGGCCAATCTCGACGCGGCCTTCGTTGAATAACGCCTTGCGACCCGCATCCATGCGCAGCGCAATTTCGTCGTCCTCAACGCAGGTTTCCATGTATGCGGCCTGTTGCGCTTCAATATATTCGCGCTCGAACAGCGCGACTTCTTCGGCGTAATAAAACTCAACGACGTTGATCGTTTTGTCGACCGCCTGCGGCCACAACGACGACACGACGAGCGTGTGTGGATACCACTCTACCGTGATGTTCGGGTAATAGGTCAGCCAGATGGCGCCATGCGGCGGCAGCACGCCACGTCGAAACTGCATCACCTGATCGTGCCAGCGCTTGTACGTGGGCGAACCCGGCTTGTCGAAGCCGCGCGACAGACCCACGGTTTGCACCGAAAACTCAGCGCCCCATTGCCACGCCAGATCGTCGCAAGTGACGAACTGCCCGAGACCTGGATGGAACGGGCCGACGTGGTAGTCCTCCAGATAAACCTCAACGAAAGTCTTCCAGTTGTAGTTGCACTCATGGGTCACGGCGCGAGCAAACGCATAGCCCGAAAAATCGAGCGTTTGCCGCGTTTGTGCCGACAGTCTGGCCAGATCAACGACCGGGTCGCGCGGCCCATCAAACAGCAGGCCGTTCCACGATTTGAGCGATTTGTTGGCCAGATTCAGCGCTGGATTACACGGAAAATGCGGCGCACCGATGAGTTCACCCTCACCGGAATACGTCCAGCGATGCAGCGGACACACGACGTTGCCGCCGTTTTGCGTGAGCGAGCCACGACCGTCGAGCATCATCGCCTGACGATGGCGACAAATGTTTGAAATGAGATTGACGCCACGATCGGTGCGGGTCAGGGCCTGCGCGTTGTTCCTCGTGGCGAGCACGGCGTAATCGCTCTGCTTCGGCACCATCAGCTCATGGCCCGCGTAACCGGGGCTGTCCTTCGCGAACAAGAGTGCGCGCTCGCGACGCAATAACGCGTCGTCGAAATAGGCAGCCGGGGGCAATTGTGAAGCCGGTGCGGACAACTCCGCAGCGGTGATAAGACGCGTCATGGCTCCAAACCGTTTCAGGAAAAGTTAACCCAACTTAAACCAGGTGCAATTAACGGACCGCACCCAACCCTTGCTAAGTCAACCTCTGCCCTGATTTGCCACGGTAAGCCGCTGAGCGCGGGTCACGGGTGGACGCATTTGGGTGGAGGTCGCATCGTCAAACGCCACTATTATCCCATGGCGACGCGTTATGTTGGTCGCACGTAAGGGATTGCAAGCATGGTTTGACGAAACGTTATGTGTGGCGAATTAGTTGACCCACGTAGCGTAGATACAAGGTCGGGCAGTGCCCGCCTCGTAGTCGACCAGGCGTAGGCCCCAATATCAGCGCTTCGCGGAACGGCGCAAGGCGGGCACGCTTTGACGTAAAACCGCGCCCTACGTTAGAAAAATCGGAGTAATTTATGCCGTTGCACATCGTACTCAAACGCCTGACGCTGCCCCTGCTCGCTCTGGTCATCTGCACCGAAGTCAGCGCCAAACCACAACTGGCCGAAGGCATGTACCGCGTCGACTGGAACCGCAAAGTGCGTGTTTTGTGCATTGACGCCTACACCAACGAAGACCTGACGGCGCGCGACTGGCAGGCCGTTGTCGCGCATCAGGGCGCGATTTGCAAGCTGAGTGATGTGCGCGAAGGCAAATCAACGGCGTCGTGGACGGGTAGCTGCAGCCAGCCGGGTCGCGGCACGGTGATGAGCCTGACCTACAAGATCAGCATCAAGGTCAACCCGGACGGCAGTTTCGATTTCCTCACCCTACTATCGGGCGATCAGCAGGCGAGCATTCCGATTCGCGGCGAACGGCTCAGCGGCCCTGCGGCGAGGTGCGCACCTGATAGCGAGTATTTTCGACCCTGGCAATAGCGAACAAAAAAGCGGCGTCTGCGGGTACGGCGCGCCACAAAGCCGCACGTCCGTAAAGGGCACTTCTAATAATTCATTTGTGGGGCGCATTGCGTTGTCAAAAAGTGACCAATGAGGGTGCTCGCGCTTTTGGCAAATGCGCTCACGTACCAGGGTGTACGCTCTGGTTGCTGCGCTCCGGGCTCCTAGCACTGCATCCCCAAAAACGAATTATCAGAGGTGCCCTAAAATCAGCGCATCGTCCACTGCTGCCCCTGTTTCGCTGTTCATGGCCAAAGCCCCCCCGAAGACCTTTGAAGCCGCGCTCGAAGAGCTGGAAAAGCTCGTCGCCGATCTCGAAAACGGCAATTTGCCGCTCGCCGATTCGCTGGCAGCCTACAAACGCGGCTCGGAATTGTTGAAATATGCGCAGACTGAGCTCGCGCAGGTCGAGCAGCAGGTCAAAGTGCTGGAAGGCGATGTCCTGAAGCCGTTTCAGCTCGACTGAATCCTGGCCTAATGTCGAATTTTGAACACTGGGCAAGCGCGCATCGGGGCCGCGCTGAAGCGGCGTTGGCGCGCTGGACGCCTGCGGGCGAACTGAGCTCGGGTCGCCTGCTCGAAGCGATGCGCTACAGCGCGCTCGGGAGCGGCAAACGGATGCGTGCACTGCTCGCATACGCCAGCGCCGAGGCCATCGGTGCGGCCGTCGATCTTGCCGATCACGCAGCCGCGGCGGTGGAAATGCTTCACGCGTATTCATTGATTCACGATGATTTGCCGTGCATGGATGACGATGGATTGCGTCGCGGCAAACCAACGAGCCACGTCGTTTTCGGCGAAGCAACGGCCATGCTCGCAGGCGACGCTTTGCAGCCGCTGGCGTTTGCCGTGTTGCTCGGTGCGCCCGCAAGTGCGTCCGGCATCGTAGCCGCCTCACACCAGCTCGCCGAAGCGTCTGGCGCATACGGTATGGCGGGTGGTCAGGCGATTGATCTCGCCAACGTCGGCCTGCCGATGACGCTCGCCGCGCTGGAAGAAATGCATGCCATGAAAACCGGAGCGATGTTCGAGGCGGCTGTGTTGTTGCCCGCCCTGCTCGCCGAAGAGGATGAAGCAACGCTCAGCGCTCTCACGGCCTACGCGCAAAAAATCGGCCTCACGTTTCAGGTGGTCGACGACGTGCTCGATGCCACGGCCGACAGTGCCACGCTCGGAAAAACAGCGGGCAAAGACGCCGCGAATGACAAGCCGACGTTTGTTTCACTCATGGGCATTGACCTGGCGATTGCCTACGCGCATCGGCTCACCGCTGAGGCCATCAACGCCTTGCCCGAACATCTGAACACCACGAATCTGACGCAACTTGCTCGGTCGATGGCTGAAAGAACTACCTGAATATGTCGCTGCTGGAAACCATCAATTTACCGCCGCAACTGCGCGCGCAACCGCAAACCGCACTGGTTGCGATCTGCGATGAATTGCGCGCATTCGTGCTCGACTCCGTCGCAAAAACCGGCGGTCATTTGTCGTCAAATCTCGGCGTCGTCGAGCTCTCCGTCGCGCTGCATTACTGCTTCGAAACACCGCATGATCGTCTGGTGTGGGATGTCGGTCATCAGTGCTATCCGCACAAGGTATTGACCGGTCGCCGCGACCGCATGCATACGCTGCGGCAATGGGGCGGGCTCGCGGGATTTCCGAAGCGTGATGAGAGCGAGTACGACACCTTTGGCGTGGCGCATTCGTCGACCAGTATTTCTGCTGCGCTCGGCATGGCGGTGGGTGCCAAAGCCAAAGGCGAGCACCGTCGCGTGGTCGCCGTGATCGGTGACGGTGCGATGAGCGCGGGCATGGCTTTTGAGGCGCTCAACAATGCGGGCGCGATGGACGCCAACATACTGGTCATTTTGAACGACAATGAAATGTCGATCAGCGAACCGGTTGGCGCGCTGAACAACTATTTGTCACGCCTCCTGGCCAGCCGTACCTATAGCAAAGTGCGCAGCGTTGGCAAGAGTGTGCTCTCGGGCGCGCCATCGGTGTCGCGCTTCGCCCGACGCTGGGAAGAGCACATGAAGGGCATGGTGTTGCCCGGCACCATGTGGGAGGAAATGGGCTTCAACTACATCGGTCCGATTGACGGTCATGACGTGAATCTGTTGGTCGACACACTGAACAAAATGAAGGATCGTGAGGGCCCGCAATTCCTGCACGTGCTCACCAAAAAGGGTGGCGGTTACGAGCGCGCCGAGGACGATCCGATCCTGTATCACAGCGTGCCAAAGTTCGATCATGTTGCCGGCATCATGCATCCACCCGCGACGCCTCCGAAAAAAACATACTCCGATATTTTTGGTGACTGGCTGTGCGACACCGCCGCTACCGACGACCGGCTCGTCGCGATCACGCCCGCGATGCGCGAGGGCTCAGGCATGGTGCGCTACTCGAAAGAATTCCCTGAACGCTACTTCGATGTCGGCATCGCCGAGCAACACAGCGTAACGTTTGCGGCCGGCCTCGCCTGCGAAGGCATGAAGCCAATCGTTGCGATTTACTCCACGTTTTTGCAGCGCGCATATGACCAGCTTGTGCACGATGTTGTGTTGCAAAACCTGCCTGTCGTATTCGCCATTGATCGAGCTGGACTCGTCGGTTCCGACGGCCCGACACACGCAGGTGCATTCGACGTAGCCTTCCTGCGCTGTCTGCCGAACATGACGATTATGAGCGCCACGAGCGCTGCCGAATGTCGCGCCATGTTGTCGATGGCTGTCGAACTGAAGTCACCCGTCGCGCTGCGCTATCCGCGCGGTGCGGCGCAGGGTGCCGCGAACGCTGAAATGATCCCGCTCGAACTGGGCAAAGGCGAAGTGCGCCGCGTTTCCGACAAAAGCAGCGAAAAAATCGCGATTCTGGCGTGGGGCTCAATGCTGCATCCGGCGTTGGTCGTAGGTGAAAAGTTGAACGCCACCGTCGTCAACATGCGCTTCGTCAAACCACTCGATGAAGCGCTGATTCGCGAACTGACCGCGTCGCACAGCACACTGGTGACCGTCGAAGAAGCCAGCGTGCAGGGCAGCGCTGGCGGCGCAGTGGCGGAGTTTTTGGCGCGTGCAGGTCTGGCACCGCAGCTGCTGCAAATTGGCTTGCCAGACGCCTTCATCGATCAAGGCGATCCGGCCTTAATGCTGGCCTCCGTGGGGCTCGACGCAGGGGGAATTGAGACGAGCATCCGTGCCGCAACAAGCCCGACGGTGGCGCTCGCGCGTGTGGCCTAGCCGTATCAGCTTTAGGCTGAACGGTAGATTTCATTGGGACTGGCAGTCTAATTTTCAATAAGTCGATAAATGCTATTTTAAGGTTATAGCCCCCATGCAACATGGATAAGTCGAATAAGTTGTAGGCGTTTCGAGAGGAGATCATCGATGAATTTTGAGCTGCAAAAACTCGCCACTGCGCATTCACTGGCGGAAGCCGCCCATCAGAGGTTGCGGCTCGCATTCGGCCTTGCCTGCGCCAACCGGGTGCGCCACTTGCTGGAACAGCCGCGCGCCGTTGAGCTGCTCGACGTATTGCAGGCCTTCGTCGAGGGTCGCGCTGACTACGCCGCGCTGCAAGTCGCGGCGGCTGAGGCGGCACACGTCGCCAATCATCATCGCGGATCAAGATCGATTGACGGCACTGGGCACTCCGCCGTATCCGCAACGTACGCCGTTGCGGCTGCCCTCGCGGGCAAGGCGCTGGACGCGGCCGAATACGCCGCCTACTCCACGGTGTATGGCTACGGCGGCTATGCAGTGAGTGATCCGGACTCCTTCGCGCCGGAATATGGGTGGCAGGTCAGCGCACTTGAATCACTGCTGGCAATCCAAACTGCCGAACATTAACGGTAAAGCGTCACCATGAGGTCTCTGGGAAAACGCGCCGATGGATTGCGGCTTGAGCGCATGCAAGGCTCACCGATGTGGGCAGGTGATGCCTTCCGCAATATTCATCCGACGTTGCCGGGTTTGCGCGATTTGTCCGCTCCGCGTCCAACGTTGAGCGAGTTCCTGCGCGGCGGTGTTCGGCGCTCACCAAGCGCTCCGTTACCCTCGATGAATCCGCTAGACGCTTGGCTGAAAACCCCCGGCACAGGACTGCGCGCGACATGGCTAGGTCACTCCACCGTGCTGATCGAGATGGACGGCTTGCGCGTGCTCACCGACCCGGTGTGGGGCTCGCGCGCATCGCCCTCACGCATCCTCGGCCCCAAGCGCTTTCAGCCTGTGCCGATCACACTGCGCGAGCTGCCGCCGATTGATCTGGTGGTCATCTCGCACGATCACTATGATCATTTGGACTACCCCACCATCCGCGAGCTGGCCAGGCGCGACGTGCCCTTTGTCACGTCTCTCGGCGTCGGCGCGCACCTCGAAGCCTGGGGCGTTCCGGCGCATCGCATCACCGAACTTGACTGGTGGCAATCGCACACCTTGCCGAACGCAGAGCTCACCGTCACCGCCGCTCCGTCGCAACACTTCTCCGGTCGTGGCCTCAAAGATCGCAACGCTACGTTGTGGTCGTCGATGGTCATCCGCTCTGAGCACCGCAGCGCATTTTTCAGCGGCGACACCGGCCTCACCACCGAATACGCCACCATCCGCGAACGCCTCGGCCCGTTCGATCTGGTGATGCTCGAAGTCGGCGCGTTTCACCCGTCATGGGGCGACATTCATCTGGGCCCGGAGAACGCGTTAAAGGCTCATGCGCTGCTAGGTGGTGGCGCTTTCCTGCCCGTGCACTGGGGCACCTTCAGCCTCGCCATGCACGCATGGGACGAGCCGGTGGAAACCTTGCTGAAGCTTGCGCCGAAGTATGACGCGCAGCTTTTGATGCCAAGGCTGGGTCAGGCGGTGGAGCCTGCGCAGGTTGAAGCGGTGACACCGTGGTGGCGCGGGCTTGATGATTGGACGAAGAGCGCGAAAACGGTGGAACAACCCGTGGCGCAAACGTTGCCGAAATCAGTGCCTTGGCCGGTGGATTGAGTTAATCGAACGAACGCTATCCGCCAGCTTGTTCAAAATGCACAGGAGCTACGGCTCCCAGCGCGGACAAAAGCATCAAATCGGTAAATTGTTTTGGCAGCCACTCATCCAATAAACCCGCTGTTTTCGCAGCCGCTAAGTACTTCGGCAGCATTTCTGAATCCGTCGTCACCGTCGATATCACGAGTGGAGGATTGCGAGAAAGTTACGAAAGGGCGTGCGCTTCGTCATGACCCATCGGCATCGATCGTAGAAAGAGACCTGCCTTAGCATCCTCAATGCAAATATCGTTGGCGAGTTGGGCGATAGCTGCCTGCCAATCACCGTTTCGATCATTCTTTCGTGTTTCAGTGAAGGGCACCTCTAATAATTCGTCGTCCATGCAAAAGCGCCACAAGGCGCGCAGCGTCTGCATTGAGATGGGAAATCACTCACATGGAACTCACAGAAAGCACACAATTTCGATGTGATTTCTGAGAGTTTTGTGAGGTGAGTTGATGGGCGAGACGCTGGATTTCTTTCGCGGTCGACTCGAATCGATGATCGATTTGCAGCATCCGCTCGCGGTGCTCGGTACGCGACTGCCGTGGGCACAGATCGAGACCGAGCTCGCACCGATCTGGCAGCGTGCTTCGCGCGCCGGCGTGTTGCAGAGAAGCTTGATGGCTGATCTGTTTGCTCTCACCAGTGGTGGCGTCATCATCGGAGGCGGCGTGAGTTGCGCGGGCCGACCGCGCCTGAATGTGCGCCTGATGGTCTCGCTGTTGTATCTGAAGAACGCGTTTAACCTGGGCGACGAGGCGCTGTGCGAGCGCTGGTCCGAGAACGTGGTGTGGCAGCACTTCAGCGGCATGGATCTTAAACACACACAAGCGCGAGCCGCGCCTGCCGTGTGATCCCACCCAAATTGGGCGCTTTCGTACTGCCATTGGCGAGGCTGGGATGGAGGCGATCCTGAAGGCGACCATCGACGCAGCGATGGTCTGCAAAGCGATCAAGCCCGCCGAGTTCGAGCGCATCATCGCCGACACGACAGTGCAGGAGAAAGCCATTGCCTACCCAGTCGATTCAAGGCTTCTGGAGATCGCGCGCTACAAAGTGGTCAAAGCGGCGAAGGGCTGCGGGCTCGCACTGCGCCAGACATTTGCCAAGGAGGGCAAGACGCTCGCGCCGGAAAGCGGGAGGCTACGCCCATGCCCGCCAGTTCAAACGTCTGGCGCGCACGCTCAAGCGTCAGCGCACCATCCTCGGCAAATTGATCCGTGAGGTGCGCGGCAAGTTAGCTGTGGGGGCCATCAATACAGGCGTGAGCCCGTTCACCCTCTGCTCACTCACCACGCTTCTGGAGCGCGCTGATCGCATCCGCACGCTGACGGAGAACCGACAAGAACAAACTCTACGCGATGCATGCCCCCGAAGTCGAATGCTTAAGCAAGGGCAAGGCTCGCAACCGCTACGAGTTTGGCGTAAAAGTGAGCTTGGCGCTCACCCATCAACAGGGCTTGATCGTAGGGGCTAAACGCTTCATCGGCAACCCGTTTGATGGGCACACGCTGGCAGCACAAATCAAGCAAGCCAACAGCCTGATCCAAACGAGCGGCAAAGCCATTACCGAGGCCTACGTGGACTTGGGTTACCGGGGCGTGGATGCGGACAATCCGGGCGTTCGGGTGATGCACCGGGGAGGCATCAAGTCGATGACGAAGTTGGAAAGAAAGCGGCTGCGCCGGCGACAGGCGGTGGAGCCTGTGATCGGGCATGTGAAGCACGACCATCGGATGATTCGCTGCCACCTGATCGGGAGTCTGGGAGACGCGCTGCATGCGATTGCCTGTGCGGCGGGCCGAAGTACACATCGCATCCGCTGGTTGATGCGAGCGATGCTGCGTTTGGGCCTGAAAGGGATATTTTGCGCCCTTAAATCTGTGGCTGTGGGTGACGCTCAACTTGCGTTGGCGCGCGATTGGAGAGCGCGCGCGTCAGTGGGTCGATGTCGCCGCTTCGCCTGTACGTGAGCGTCATTCTCCATTGGTCGGTGCAAATGCAATTTGAATTTTGCAGGGACGACTATTTACGTCTCTATCCGAACCCATTCAAGCGTGCGGATCACCGCTTCGAGCTTCGCTGTCAGTGCGCCCAACTCATGGCGAAGCTCAGGCAACAATTCGCTCTGAATGACGCCGCAACGTTGCAGCATCAGTGCGCGATGAGTAGCACTCACAAGGCAGGCGTTGTGATGTGGCTTCGATAACTTCATCATGCCAGAAATGGCCGCCTGCCCCCCAATTTCGACCCGCTCGGCGAACTTATTTCAGCTTGCGGGTGGGGTTTTGCAAGTGGCTCCGACGAGTCGAAGCCAACTAATAAGGCCCCAGAAAACGCGTACCGTTGAAATGAATCAGATGCGTCGGCGCATCCGCAATCCAAACCTCGGACTCCCACGCAATCGCGCTTAGGTGTCTGAGGAACGTGCGGCGATTCGGAAAAGCAGAAACGAAAATCAAGCCCGCACTACATTTTTTTTACAGTCGAGTCAGCTCAAATTGTCGCTTCGAATCAACCGGGCCGTGACTTGTAACCGACTCAATCAACACCAGCCAATTCTTCGAACGCATGTAGATCACGACATCCGGCATCTTGCCGTGCGCGTCCAGCTCAACGCCGAGGCTTCGGAACAAGTCATTGTCGACGAATCCATGCTTGTCGCCGGTATCGCCCACATAAACCAACTCACCGTCCGGCGTGTAGCGGGCGCCAAATTGCTCAACGATATCTCGAATAAGTTCCGAATGATCACCCGGCGACAACGCCACCGTAGCGCCGTTCTTCAACGCCAGCGGGATCGTGACCATCGCGCGCGCTTTTGCGTATCGCTCAGTCAAGCTTCGTCGGGTGATCAGAAAAGCCGCTAGCAAAGCTTCATATTGTGGCGTACCGAAAGACCGAAGCACATGCAGCAACGTCGGCTCAATCTGATAAACGGCCTTTGGACTATTCACGGAGCGATCCGGTTTGTCCGGGTTGTAACGACAAATCGCCGCCTCAACAAACTGATGCATTGACTGCCGTCGAAATGTCTCTCGCGTATTCGGCGCATAGTCCACGCCGTAATGTGAGCTTTAACCCAATCCATGATCGGCGTGATGCCAATGAACGGGTCTTTGCAAGCAGCCCACGACGTGGTTGGCCAGACATCGACCAACGCAAGCAAACACAGCGCTGATCGCTCATTAAGCTGTGCCCTCGGCATGCCGAGACTTTCCAGAACACGCAGCGCGTCTTGCAGTTTTTTCTTCTTGCTCACGCTGATCGCACCAGTTTGTCAGTCGCCTCTTGGCTAAGGTTGCGGTTGTACGCGCGCCCCATACGTTCAAGCTTTTCGATACCCGGAAATTTCATGTTGCGCAGGTCAGTTGCGTTCACCTGCGTATGCCCGGAGAACACGCGGAAGTAATCATCGAGTGGCGTGCTGTTCAAAAAGCAGGTCAGGCCGTTAGCAATTTTCAGCGGCAAGCCGCGTTTGCCGATATGCAAAACGTTCCAGTGATTTTCGAAACCGACCCATTCACTTCGCGTATCTTCCGGTGTCACGAGATGCGCGACAACGCGGCGGCGCTCTTCCTTCGCAGAGAATCGTTTGATTAGTACGTATATCCCTTCCCGCATCAGCCACTTATCGACCTCCGGCGAGTGAAATAACGCGTTCGGTTTCTTGTGTTCCTTCGGCCACTGAAAACCGTCCGCTGTGAAGTGATGCGGATAGAGACAAGGAACAGTACCGGGCTCGGGGCTCCGACACCACCACAGCTTCAAGCGAAAATCGACGACCGGCCCGGTACACACTTCGACACCGAGTTCACGCAGCGAATGCGCAAACAGACCACCGTGATCGAGCGCTTCATCTTCAAGCGGTATGCAGATGAATTTCTCCCGATCACCTGCGTTTACGACCCGATCAAATTTGAGTTCACGCTGCTGCAAGTCAGCAAAACTGGCATCTCGCGAGACGGACAATTTAACCAACCGCTGCGTGCCGCCACGCGTGAGTTTCAGGATCACATTTTCCTGAAGTACATCGTCGTCTTTGAATGCTTTGTCGCGCGATTCAAAGACGTGGATCGCGTCAATCGAGCACTCTGCCAGCATCAGTTCGCGAAACGGTTTGTAGTACGGGCCGTTGCAAAAAGATCGGGGGATGATGATGACAATTTCGCCTAGCTTGCGCATTTGCAAGATGGCCATCGCGAGAAATGCCGTGTACAGATTCACGGTCTCCAGCCCCACCTGTCGGCATGCGAAACGGTGCGCTGATTGCGTGCTGATTTTTTTGTACGGTGGATTCAAAATCGCATGGGTGAACCGTGTGCCAGTCATGAACTGAATCCGATCAACCGAATCAAGGATGAAGTCTTTTTTGTGAATTTCGTAAGGCACGTCCAAGCCGTTGAGATTGGACTCGAGGTACGCGATCATGACCGGGTCTAGTTCCCACACCTCGGCCCGAACAATATCCAGCACCTCGCTGGCGGCCAACGTCAACGACCCAATGCCTGCACCGGCATCCAGAAGCACGACACCGTTACGCTGTGTGAACAGATTCGCCATGAATTCGGCGACTTTGTACGGCGTCATGAACTGCCCCAACGCGCTCTTGCGTTGCGGATCCAACTTCGCATTGGCCTCAAACCGCAAAGAATCAACGACGCTCGAATTCATGTTTTCTGGAGAACCTAACCGGGTGGTCAATGCGACGAGTGTAA
The DNA here is from genome assembly GCA_043757535.1 of Burkholderiales bacterium. Classification (GTDB taxonomy): domain Bacteria; phylum Pseudomonadota; class Gammaproteobacteria; order Burkholderiales; family Casimicrobiaceae; genus Casimicrobium. Next base: position 4,588 of record JAYVPF010000166.1, on the reverse strand, counting down.
ATTATCGCTAAGGATGATAGCTGTTGATTCGTCCAGTTGCCTGGGCACATTTCTGCATGATCTACTTTCGTGTGAAACGGCTTCGGAATGGAACTTAGGTGCTTAAAAATGGCAAAGTCGACTTTCGACATTTTGTGCCATCAGCACCGATGAATTGGTCGTTTTAGCGAATAGTTGCTACGGTCAATGTCACTTCGGAGCGAGGCGAAATCTCGGTGCGCCGACGTCTTAAATCATCAACTCCATCAAAAATGGCCCGCTCTGCCGAAAGCTTTGCTGCATCAAATCAGCGCATCCTTCCAGCGTCGTCGCCCGCGCTGCTTCAACGCCCATACCGTTGGCGAGTTTCACCCAGTCGAGATTCGGGTTGCCGAGGTCGAGCATGCTCATCGCAGTGGGGCCGATGGCGGCGCCAACGGCGTTGTACTCGCCGATCAGGATGCTGTATTTGCGATTATTGAGCAGGATGGTGGTGACGGGCAGTCGCTCGCGGGCCTGTGTCCATAGCGATTGCAGCGAGTACATCGCAGAGCCGTCGGCTTGCAGATTGATCACGCGGCGTTGACCACCACTCCCAATGGCGGCACCGGTGGCCATTGGCATGCCTGCACCAATCGCGCCGCCGACGAGGTGTAGCCAGTCATGCGCTGGCGCGGCGTGGGTGTTTTTGTAGAAACCGCGACCGTAAGACACGCTCTCATCGGCGATGATCGCGTGTTCCGGCATGACGGCGGCAAGCGTTTGCGCGAGGCCTTCTGGCGAGGGCGCGCCGGTCACAATGTCCGGTCGCGGCCCGGGATCGGGCAGCGCTGCGTCGGGTGCACCGAGTTCGTCGACCAGCGCCGCCAACGCGGCCTCCGCGTCCTGATTTTCGCGTGCGAGCACATGCAGTTGCGCGGCCTCCGGATAAAGCTTGCCCGGCTTGCCGGGATAGGCAAAGAAACCGACGGGAGGCTTCGCGCTGACCAGAATGATGTGTTCAAAGCGGCTTAGCGCCCGCACCGCCAGGTCCGTGTTGTACGGCACGCGCTCCAGTTGCAGACGGCCGCGACCCCGCGCAACATGACCCGTCACGTAGTCCGCCATCAGCGCGGCACCGGTTGCCTGCGCGATGCGCCATGCGAGGGTCTGCGCCGCGCCAAGCACGCCGCGACCCGCGAGCAGGATCAGCACGTTCTTTCCGGTGCGCAAAACGCGCGCGGCGTTCTGCAAAGCGAACGGATCAATCGCCGGTGAATCGGGCACGGGCAGCGCATCCGCCACGACGCCGCCCTCGTCCCACGAGGTGTCGGACGGAAGGATGAGCGTTGCAATCTGGCCCGGCAGCGTACGCGCGGCCTGCACGGCGGCGGCGGCATCACGACCGACCTCGCTTGAGCGTGCACTCGTTCGCACCCATGCGGAGACGGCGCGCGCGAGGCTGTCGGTGTCCGCCGTCAACGGCGCGTCGAGCGGGCGGTGATACGTGGCCTGATCGCCGACGATATTGACGATGCCGCTTCTGGCGCGGCGCGCGTTGTGTAGATTCGCAAGGCCGTTGGCGAGCCCCGGCCCGCAGTGCAGCAGCGTGCACGCCGGTTTGCCTTTGATCCGGTAGTAGCCATCGGCCATGCCGGTGACGACGTTCTCCTGAAGGCCGAGTACGCAGCGCATGCCCACGCTCTGATCGAGCGCCGCGACGAAGTGCATTTCGCTGGTGCCGGGGTTGGCGAAACAGGTGTCGACGCCGGATTTCAGTAGCGTGTCGACGAGGCTTTTTGCGCCGTTCATTTGAGAAGCTTCAACGCGTTTGAGGTGGGCGAGATCATGTGTTTGTCCGACGATGTTGAGTCGTCTGAAGTCTAGCCCGTACCGCTGCGCTGACCGCTATTTCCCAGATGATTCACGAGACGAATGGGTGTTCACCATCGCCTGTTGCGCATGTCGCGCGCCGGTCACCGCGCACAGTGTGTCGTACATTGCGTGCGGGTCGCGACCAAGCAGCTCGTCAGGCTGCGAAATTCCGATCAACCGCAAGTCGCTAGCCAACGAAGTGCCCACATTCGGTAAATCGGTCAGCAGCACCACGCGCTCCGCGAACGACCTTGCTGGGGCTCATGCGCAGCTCATGCGTTCAGCGCATCAGAGCGTGTTTGAAGCCCGGATTTTCAATCACCCCGAGGCGATTGCCGAACGGGTCAACGACTGCCGCGACCTTGATGCCGTCGCCCACTTCGGTGACCGGAGCCAACGCCGAAGCCCCGATAGCAATCAGGTGAGTGACCGCATCTTGTGCACTCGTCACACCCCATAACGGCTGCGGGCCGCTGGTGCTGGCGGTGCCATCAGGTATGAGTCCAAGTTCAAATCCACCGACCGCAAAGCCAACGTAAAACGGCTGGTCAAAGTAGGGCTCAGTGCCGAGCGCCAGCGCGTACCAAAGCTTTCCTTGTTCGAGATCATTGACCGGGTAAATGGCAGTGCGCAAACCGATAAACATAACGCCTTTCTGTGGTCGAAACAGGGTTGTGATTGAAAAGCAATCTACGCCATTGAAAACAAACCAACGCGATTGCCTTCAGTGTCGCCGAAGTGCGCGAAGTGGCCCATACCCGGTGGCAGCGCGGTTTTGGGCGCGATGGTCGAGCCACCGCTGGCCGCTGCGCGCTCGAGATACACGGACAAGTCGTCGCCTGTGTTGAGATAAATCACTGCGCCGTTCATCGCAGGAATGTAGCCGTCCTGACTGACGACCGCACCGTTCACCGACGTGTCACTGCCCGGAAAGACAGCGAGATCACTCCCCAGCATTTTTTCACGCTTGAGCACCACCTGAAACACGGCTTCATAGAACTTAACCGCGCGCTCGAAATTCGCTGCGGGAATTTCAAACCAGACTGCGTTGCCGATCATAATCTTTCCTTCGTGTGTCGTTAAATAGAGCGAGGATTATTGGCGTGTGCTCCTGACAGCATTGTGTCAGGAGTGATCGGCGGTCGCGAATTAGTTGAGCTTGATTCCGAAAATCCGCTCGCCATTGCGGTGTGCGATTTTCGCGGCTACATCACGCGGCAATTCGACGAGCCAGCGCTGGTAGTAGTCCATGATCTCACCGTACTGCGCCCAGCGCTCGGTGACCCAGCAATCGGAGCCGAGCAGAAAACGATCTGGGTAGGCTATGAACAGCGTGCGCCACTGCTTTGACAGTTTGCCACCTTCGGTGATGTCGTTGCGGTAGGACAGTTCGCCCAGCAGATCAGCATGCTGTTTCATCAGTGCGGCGACCCGCTCCGTTGCGACAGAAAAACCGGTATGCGCCCAGATCACTTTTGCTTTCGGATTGAGCGTAAAAATGTGCAGCAACGCCGCCTCGTCGCTATGCGCATGCAGCCAAAGACCATGCTTCTGCGCGAAGGCAACAATCTGTGCGAACTCTTTCGATTTCGCCTCGTCGCCGTACAGGTGAAATTCGCCAATGCCGCGCACTTTTCCCTTCATCGCCCCTTCGGCAAATTCGCGCTCGATCATGGCGACGATTTCGGGGTTTCGGTGCCACGTTCCGTAGTCAGCGCGGTCACGATAAACGCGAATGAAAGGCACAATCTTGAGCGACTCCGGCGCAGCCTTCAACAAGAGCGCGGACCCTTCGTTCGGCCGCGATGTCGCGAGGATTCCGCGCACATTATTCTGCCGAAAAATCTCCAGCACTTTGGCGGGCGGATAACTGTCGCGCGCCTCGATGTTGTAGTGCATGTGGGCGTCGAAAATGGGGAGTGGTTCGACGGCGTACGACGTTATGTTCGCCGCAAGTAAGATAGTTGCCGTGACGCAACGCACCCAGCGGAGTAGTCGTGTTTTCGAAGCGGAAGCATGCATAAAAACCCTTCGTTCACACACTTTTTACAGTCAAAGTACCAGCACCCGAGCAGTGGTTATAATAACCACCATGCGAAGTGCTGACGTCATAAAGAAGCTTGAAATTGACGGCTGGCGTCTGCGCTCGGTGCGCGGCAGCCACCCTGTGTTCAATCACCCCGAAAAGCAAGGCCACATCAGCGTGCCACATCCGAAAAAAGACTTGGGTATTGGCTTGGCGCGGAAACTACTCAAGCAGGCCGGTCTGGATTGAAGCAAAGGAGAAAAGAGATGAAGTTTTTAATCGCTATCGAACCCGGAACAGAGACCGCCGCTTTCGGCGTTGTCGTGCCTGATCTTCCCGGATGCTTTTCGGCTGGCGACACGCTGGAAGAGGCGTTTGATAACGCGGCTGTCGCGATTGAAGCCCACTGCGAACTGCTCGCCGAGGATGGTCATGACATGCCGCAACCCAAGCCGATGCAAGCACATCAGCAATCCGCCGAATTTGCTGGCTGGATGTGGGCCGTAGTGGACGTGCCTGTGGAAGCCTTTTGGGGACCGGCAGAAAAAATCAACATCACCTTACCAGCGCGAGTTTTGCGACGTATCGATATCTACGTCCGTGAACACGGTCAAACCAGAAGTGGTTTTCTTGCTCAAGCCGCACAGGCTGCGATGGCAGGTTAAGCGCCGCTGAACCGAATCGGTTTTTTGCGTCCATGAACACGAATCGACAGCGCCAGTGTGACGG
>JAYVPF010000165.1:0-5937 GCA_043757535.1 Burkholderiales bacterium | reverse complement strand
TCGAACTTGAGAACCTTGGCGGTGACTTCCTGACCCACGGTGAGCACCTCAGATGGGTGTTTGACGCGACGCCATGCCAGATCGGTGATGTGCAACAGGCCATCGATACCGCCCAAGTCCACGAAGGCACCATAGTCGGTGATGTTTTTGACGGTACCGGTGACGGTCGCGCCTTCGGCCAGCGTCGAGAGCAATTTGTCGCGCTCGGCACCCATCGAAACTTCGAGCACAGCGCGGCGGCTAACCACCACGTTGTTGCGCTTTTTGTCGAGCTTGATGACTTTAAAGTCGAGCTCTTTGCCTTCGTACGGTGACGTGTCCTTGATCGGACGCATGTCAACGAGCGAACCCGGCAGGAAGGCGCGGACGCCGTGCGTCATGACGGTCAGGCCGCCTTTGACTTTGCCAACGACCATGCCAGAGACGATGTCGCCCTGATTCATGGCGTTCTCGAGGAAATACCACGAGGCCAGACGCTTGGCCTTGTCGCGCGAGAGCTTGGTTTCGCCGAAGCCGTTTTCGATGGCTTCGATCGCTACCTGAATGAAGTCCCCTGCTTTGACTTCGACTTCGCCGCGATCATTTTTGAATTCTTCAATCGGAACATAGGCCTCAGATTTGAGACCGGCGTTTACGACTACGACGTTGTAGTCAACGCGCACGACTTCTGCCGTGATGACTTCGCCCAAGCGCATTTCCTTACGGACAAGGCTCTCTTCAAAAAGATCGGCGAAGGAAATATTTTCTTCTGACATTAGGGATGTAACTTTCGTTTGGCTCTCGCCGCAGCGATATTGCTTTGGAGTAGAGGTTAGGTTGAACAGGTATGTAAACAGCTTTGCCCGTTACGCGGAGCGCAATTTCCAGAGTGACAAAACCACTGCAACGGTCTCCGACGGACTGTGTGCTGCGTTGTCAATCACGATGGCGTCAAGCGCGGGCTTCAGGGGCGCGACGGCGCGGGATTTATCCTGCGAATCGCGCCGCCGAATCATCGCTTCGACGTCACATCGAAGCTTGTCTTCGATTTGATGTCCAAGCTTGTCTTCGACTTCATCGGGAACGTGCGCTCGAATGGTTTCAAGCGAGCCCTTAATTGTAGAAGATTTTCCCTTGTCAATCAACTGCTTAGCCAAACCTTCGGGATTGTCGGACATCCGCTCCGCAGCCGAATGCGCAACGTGTTGCCTCGCGATCTGCCCTGCTCTCCTTTCGGCTCTGACGTGGGCCGTTGCCGTCAGGTAGATTTTGAGCGCGGCAGACGGGAAAACAATGGTTCCCATGTCGCGACCATCCGCTACGAGACCGGGAGCAACGGCGAATTCACGTTGCCTTTGCAGCAGCGCAGCGCGCACTTCCGGGATCGCTGACAGCGTCGAAGCGGCCATTCCCACCGCTTCCGAGCGCACTTCAGACGTGGCGTCAATGCCATCCAGCCAGATGGTGTCACCGATAAATTTCAGAGAAAGTGCTTTAGCTTGTTCTTCCAGCCTGTTGATTTCATTGCATTCTATTTTTCGTGAAAGACAGGCCAACGCATGCGCCCGGTAAATCGCACCGGAATCCAGCAAATGAAAACCAAGGGCTGCCGCGACCTGCCGCGCAACGGTTCCTTTGCCGGACGCTACCGGTCCGTCGATGCTGATGATGGGCACCGACATCTCAGTCTTGCGCGAGCACGATGGCATACAGCTTTTTTCTGAACCTCATACTTAACGGGGACTTAACCAGAGCAATGACTGAAACCGACTATTGCCGAAACGCGCGCCTAGCCCTTATGCAATCGGGATTTCACGAAAAAGTTGTTGGTAAAGACGAAAGCTCAACATGCACAGATTCTAGAGATTTGGCGCACGCTCGCTGCGCGTGCGCGCTTTTCTCAGTACTCGTTGTGGGTGCGAAAAAGTGGAAGGATTGGTCGAAATTCTCTTGTCATATCTACTGAAAAATATTTTATATTCCAATACGTACTATGCTAATATCATAAATTAGGTCGTTTACGAACATCCTATTAGTATTTGTGAACGAGAGTGGGGACAGGGTTGGATTCCGTCGCTCGCTTTTAAAAATTCATAAATTTCGAGGATGACCATCATGAATATGACCGCCAAGATTTCGCTTAAACGTTGTGCTCAGTTAGGCGCTGCCGCCTGTCTGGCGGCACTCGTAGCGCCTGCGCAAGCGCAAATGACTCCTGTTACCACGCCGCTTATCGCCGGACAAAACTATGTCGCCGGTTCCGTTAGTTGCTCGACGAACCCGGACAACGTGACTGGCCAGTGTGTGTATACGATGGCACCCGGTAGTGATTGGTGTATTTCGGAGGCGCATCTGTGGGTCGGTCTCACCACGCCTACCAAAGCGGCACCGGGCCTGTTTCCTTTCGGTGCCATGACCACCTGCGCCAGCCGCATGACGGTATCGTTTAACCTGAGGCAAGTTGGCGCACCGACCTGTCTGGAGGGTGCTCCGGGCTATGTTTTCGCCGCCCACGCGGTGCTGCATTCGCGCACTTATGGTGGCCAGACCGGGTGGGGCCGAGGGGTCAAATTGCCGGTGACCGGGGGCGGCTGGTCGATGTCGTTCGCAGCTGCGTGCATTGTGCCAGCGTAAAAAATAATCACAGACCCGTCGAGGGACGGAGTTTCAGGCAATTCGTGTCGCGTACGCTCCCGGATTTTCTGCGGTCAACGAAGTGCAGCGCTACGTCGGCATCCCGATGATGCGCTGCACTAACAGCTTTTCGTTGACAGCGCCGATACACGGGGGCTGGATCCTGCAAAGTCAACCTATTGACTTTGTAGATAAATTGACGCTAGCCCCTGTGAAATGGGCGTTTCAACATAAAGTTAATGGCGATAGGCTGTCGCCTAAAGTTGCTTTTTTTGTGAGCGCGATGAGCCATCGGGTCAAGTAGCTCTGCCTCGCGGGCGCTGATGTCACGCAAACTTGTGCGCAAAGTCATGAATTGTTGCGTTCGACCGCAGACGGTGGCCCGCATGCAGTGAATAAAAAGAGCCCGGCGAACCGGGCTCCTTGAGCAACGCAAATCAACGATTATTTCTTGGCTTTTTCTTTCGGCTGCTTGGCGATGATCTGGTCTTTGATCTTGTCGTACACCTCTTGCGTGAGGATCTTTTTGTTCACCAAATCATCTTTTCCGCCGTAGGGGCGACCTGCGATGATGGCTTTCGAGCGCGCTTCGCCAATGCCCTCAAGCGTGGCCAGCTGCTTGGCGGTGGCACCGTTGATGTCCATCGGTTCCGGTGCCTTTTTTGCGGCATCAGGCGCGGCTTTAGCGGGTGCGGTCGTGGCAGTGGCAACATCTTTTTTCGCCTGAGTGGCGTCAAGCGCGAACAGCGGCGACGCCAGCAATGCCGAGGCCAACAGGACAGTAACGAGTCGTTTCATTTTCAAAAGCTCCTTAAGGGTTAACAACACTGACGTTTCGCGCGACCGCAGAGGTCACGTGCACCGGAAATGTAACGGAAGCTGTCGCCTTGCGTTGACATTTCGCCGCATTCAGACGAGTCGCGACCGCTATCCCAAATACCGGTCGCTTGAGGGTGCCTCTCATAATTCATTTTGGGGATGCTGTGTTGGCAAAGCCCGGAGCGCCGCAACCGCAGCGTACGCTCTGGTACGTGAGCTCATTTGCAACCTGATTAGTTACGTGCCTCAGATAGACGCCCTGTAACCCACGCTGTCATGTTGAGCGAAGCGAAACATCCGGCGGCATACGCAAAAGCTCGTGGTGATCGCATCTGCTGCCGTACTGATCCTTCGCGCTGCTCAGAATGACAACTTTTTACCTGAGACATGTAACTAATCAGGCAAATGAATTATTAGAGGTGCCCTTGAGTCGATAGGCGGTTTCCATCAAATACTAGCGCCAGCCCCTATTCAATATCGCATTTCTGTAAAAAGCTGATTCAGTCCATGCCAATATAAAGCCGCAATCGCTCTGAGCGAAGGGTCGGCACCGGCATTCGCGCCAAGGGTTCGAAAAATCAATGTTGGATAGACGCTGAGATCATGCGCTATTTGATGCACACCCTACTACCTACGAGCCTGGGCGGCAGAGCAGTTTGAGTTTGCTGCGTTGGATCATTTCTGAATTTATTTCTGACCTGCTGCACTTCAAACGATCAATCTTCATGTAGCGATGGTTTTAGTAGGCGCTGAAGGGATCAATTGATGGCCTGTGGTTGCCCTTTTTGCCTCAGGCCATCCGCATCGCGCCCATTCTGCGCAGATTGAGCGCCCTGCACACGAGCTTGAACTCGGCGTTGGCCTTTTTGCGTCCCCCCATGCTGAACTGGCAAAACCCAAGAACAGGCTTGACCCAGCCATTGGGCGGCTCTGCAATCCATTTTCGCTTTCTGTAGTCCGCCTTGCATGGCTCAGTATCAAACTTGGCCGCCATCGCTACTGTGTTGGGGTAGCGCGTTTTATCTCTGGGCTTGACAAGCACCTTGCCCTCACGGCCCAAGGCAACGACCGACTCTGTCTGGGGCTGGGTTGCTGCCAGATCGGCCATCACAGCCGCGCGCCTGTAGCCCGCGTCAGCCAGCACCTGGGCGGGCGCTGTCCCCGTGTTGGACTTCACGGCATGCAGCACCATCGGCAGTTGCTGCACGTCCGAGCCTACATTGACCACTTCAGCGGCCACGATGATGTGGGCGGTCGCATCGACCGCCGTCTGCGCGTTAAAGCTGTCATCAAAGCCGCCGCCCGAGCGCACCGTGCGCCCACGAAAATGCACATCGATATCGTCTCAGTGATTGAACGCATCGGCGATCTGCGCAGCGCTGACCGGATCGGCCACCTGCAAATTGCCGAGCGTTTGATCAGAGAAAACCACCCCCCAACCAAACGTGTCAAACGGCCGATTGCGCTCCGCCACGCGAATCACATTCGCAGGATTTTGCAACTTCATCAGCAGCGCGAAGTACAGTCCCGCAGGCCCTCCACCGATGCACAGGATTCGCATGCTTCCGATACTTTCGAGCAATTTAAATCAAGTTACGATTATTGACATCTAAACTATTTGCGTCAAGAGCATGTGTGTCGCTATGCAAATTTGCGGTTCAGTCGCGATCACATGCCTACAACTTTTTCCTGAACGCGTTTATGCACGCTGGCTGAGTGACCTAATATTAAATAGTCGACTAACAGCCAAATGGCGTCGTTTCCCCTATTAAACCTAGACTTTCGCCGAAAGCTGTTGGCGGTGGCGGTTGACAGTTGGCCGGACAACCGAGGCGACGCTGAAATAGATTTTTTGAGGCCGATGGAATAAACCCTGCCTGCCCCGCGTCCACCTCACCATGGACGGCCTTTTGCGGTCGCACATCAAGCAAATCTTTAACCAACCTTGCCTCATTCCCCACTTTCAATTCAGGAAATCACACCATGTTCAAAAACTCCCTGCTCTGCGCCTTGCTTGCAATCGTTGCGGTGTCGGCGGCTTCAGCCGCCGATGTTCCCGCCAAGCTCGCCAACGGTGCGCTGGTTGCGGCCAACGGCATGACGCTCTACACCTTCGATAAAGACGCTGCCAACAGCGGCAAGAGCCTGTGCAACGGGCCGTGCGCTGCACTCTGGCCTCCTTTGATGGCAACCGCGTCCGATCAACCCAGCGGGGCGTACACCGTGATCACTCGCGATGACAGCGCTCGCCAATGGGCATTCAAAGGCAAGCCGCTGTACTTCTATCAACCCGATCAAAAGGCGGGCGAGCGCGCCGGGGACAACTTCAAGGATGTCTGGCACATCGTCAAAGAATAAATTCGCCTCCACACTCTTTCACTCCTAGAAAATTCAATGAACGCTTCACTTCGCCTTATCACCGTGGCTGTTTCCAGCGCCCTACTTTTCACCGCATTCGGCAACGCGGCGTGGGCGGCGGATGCAAACGCGCCGCGCACTACTTTT
>JAYVPF010000164.1:0-5951 GCA_043757535.1 Burkholderiales bacterium | reverse complement strand
CGCCGCAAACACGGGAATCAGAAAAGTGACGGTAGATGCCTTTTGACCACCTAGCCGTGAGATTAGCCGAAAATAAAGGATTAGTGCGATAGCGGTCGCTAACACAGCGAGCAAGACCGCCGCCGCCCACGCTTTGGCCGAAGGCTGCGTTTCCGGCCAATAACTGATCGCGAGCGGCAACGCCAAAACCGTACCCACGACCTGAGAGCCCGTGGCAACGCCCAACGGCGTCACTGTGGAAAGCTTCCGCTTGGTGAAGTGCGAGGCGAATCCGTAAGCCAGCGTCGCGGCCAAGCCCGCCGCAATGGCCAATCCCGAGCCGCCTGGCTTGAAGTCCACCTTGCCCCAGATCAACACAGCCATCCCGACTACGCCGAGCGCGAGCCCTACCCACTGCAATCGCGTCAATTTCGCGTTAAGCCACACGAGCCCCACGACTCCCGCCCAGAGCGGAGTTGTCGCATTTATAAGCGCAGCGAAACCCGTCGTGAGCGAAAGCGCCGCATAAGCCAGCAGCGTGAACGGGATGAAGGCGTTCACAAAGCCCAGTACCGTCAATTCACGAACGTGCGCGAGCATCTGAGCGCTACCTTCGCGCATCAGCACGAGCGGCAACAGGCAAATCGCCGCCAGTCCGCAGCGAATTCCGATCAACGCAAACGGCCCAAACTCCGGCACCGCGATGCGCATGAAGAGAAAAGAGACGCCCCAAATCGCGGACAGCAGAACGAAGTCAATGATGTCGCTGCGACTCAAAGAATTCCCTCAAGTTTCAACAGAAATTCCTTGTTGTGCAGGCCGCCCGCATAACCCGTGAGCGTGCCATCCGCGCCAATCACGCGATGACACGGCACGATGATGCCAATCGGGTTTTTGCCGTTCGCGGCGCCAATAGCGCGCACCGCCTTCGGTCGCCCGATGATTGCCGCCTGTTGCCCATACGTGCGCTTTTCACCAAACGGAATTTTCGTCAGCGCACTCCACGCCTGCTTCTGAAACTCGGTTCCCGATGCGGCGAGTGGCAGGGAGAAAACACGTCGCTTGCCGTTGAAATATTCGTCAAGCTCGCGACGCGTCTGCGTGAGCACGGCCCGCTTTTCATCTCGTACCCAATTCGCGTTGACGGACGGGACGTATTTGCCTGTCGTCAGGTGCAGCGCGGTCAGAGCCTCGCCGTTCGAAAGCAGCAACAGTTCACCGACCGGCGATTCATGCAATTGGTAGTAAGTAGTAGGCATCTCTAAACCTTTATCTTTTCCAGCTTCCGCCACGTATGCAGCACCGCATAGCTGCGCCACGGTCGCCACGCCTCCGCAATCACATCGGCTTCGCGTTGCCCCTTCGCTGTGTTCGGCAAATTCATCGCATTTAGCAAAGCGACATCCTGCGGTGGCCACGCATCGGGCCACGCCAAAGCCCGCATCGCGATGTAATGCGCCGTCCACGGCCCGATGCCTTTGATTTCGCGCAATGCATCAATCGTTGGTAACGGCTCAGCACCAGCGTTGAGTATCAATTTGCCAGAAGTCACCGCCTGCGCAATCGCGATCATCGCCTCTGCGCGCTGGCCAACAATGCCCAGCCGACCAATGTCATCCCGCCTGAGTTGCGTGACGCGCGCGGGCGTCGGAAACGTGCGCGTCAAATCAGCAAACGGGGTCGCAATCGGCTCACCAAATGCATCGACAAACCGCGTCGCCAACGTGCGCGCCGCCTTCACCGTCACCTGCTGCCCCAGAATCGCCCGTAACGCCAACTCGAATCCGTCAAACGCACCCGGCAAGCGCAGCCCGTGCGCGCCTTCCGCAAGCTCCCCGAGTGCAGCTGAAATCTCCTCGGGATCAGCCGCCACGTCAAATACCTGCTTGGTGCGCGACAACACCGATTGCGTCGCCTGTGCGAGCGCCGCCATGAATCGCAATTGCAGCGCGTTCCGCTTGGGTAGATGACTCACTTCAAGCCATCCGGCAATCGCAACCTCACTCTTGGCACCCTCCACACGAACCACACGCCGATAAATTCCATCCGCAATCGTCTCCACACCCGGCACCGCCCGCATCGCAAAAAACGCGAGCACACGTTGCCAGTCATAAGGCGGTCGATACGGCAACACAAACGTCAGCGAATCCAGTTCGCCCGCAATTTTGTGTGTTCCGTCACCCTCGCGCCCTTCCTTACGCAAACGCGAGGGGCTAAACCGATAGCGCTCAGCAAACAAAGCATTCATGCGCCGTACGCTGGAGAACCCGCTGGCAAACGCAATATCGGCCACCGGCAGCGCCGTATCCGTCAACAAGCGCTTGGCAAGCAGCAAGCGATGCGTCTGCGCATACTGCACCGGTGACACACCAAACTCCTCGGCAAAGATGCGCCGCAAATGGCGATCCGTCACCCCAATTCGCCCAGCCACGTGCGCCAAGTCAACAGCGTTGGCCACACCATCCTCAATCATTCGCGCCGCCGCTCGCGCCAACTTCGCGCCCGCCTCCGTCGCTGCAAAACCGGGAGCCAGCTCAGGCCGACACTTCAGACAAGGCCGAAATCCCGCCGCCTCCGCCGCCGCCGCGCTCGGATGAAACGTGCAGTTCTTCTGCTGCGGCAACCGCACCCGACAAATCGGTCGGCAATAAATATGCGTCGACGAAACGCCCACAAAAAAGCGCCCGTCAAAGCGCGTGTCGTGCGCTTTCATGGCTTGGTAGCAGGCAGTGGAATCGAGATGCATGGACGCAGTTTATCCGCGTGGCACGTTCTAGATTAGCCGTTTTCGGACATCATGATTTTGATGATTGTGGTTTCGCGGAATTTGTGTCCACGCTTCAAAGAAACACGGTGCACGCTCAACATATTCGCTTTTCAATTACAGTCACAGAAATGAAGACACGTCGCTGAGATGACATGAACAAAAAATTCAAATTCGATCCGCATTCTTACGCGGGCTTGGACAAACTTGGGCGAATACCGCTTTTAACCCACTTCTATTTTCGCGAATTTCTATACAGTGAAATCGCGGCGCACTACAACATAAGAAATGTTCCGGACGACATAGACAGCGCAGTGAAATCAGGCCAGGAGTTGTGCCGCCTCTTGCTTGAACCTTTGCAAGAAGCCTTTGGGCGAATACACATTCGCTCGGGTTATCGCAGTCGCGCTGTCAATGAGGCGGGGGTTGAAAAGCACAATTGCTCAATAGACAACGACGGCGACCACACGTGGGATTTCCCAAGCAAATCTGGAAATGGTTCTGGCGCGATGGCCTGCGTCACCGTACCCAGACTATCAAGACTTGTACTTTCAAATACGGTGGATATCTCTTCGATAGCGTGGTGGATTCACGATCATCTGTCGCATTGGAGCGTGATCGAATTTTTCGCGACGCCGGCTGATATCCCTTTTGCGGACGAAGTAGCGTTCAACATCGGCTGGCACGAGACGCCCAAACGAGTAATTAAAAATTGGCGTGGCGGGCTGCGAAATCTGCACGATCACATCCCTGACCCAGAGTCGAGGAAGAAGGCTTGGATCAAATTGAGCGAAATGCCAGTCAGCAAATAGCAAGCGTCGATATGCAGACGCAACGTGACTACATGGCACATGCCGTTTTGAATGCATAGCCTATGCGCACACCGGCGGCGGGGCAAAAGTATTCCGCAATGCCGTTTTTGCATCGTCTGTGGAAAAGCGTTACGCCGTCGTGCACAATTCGCGCATGCATATCGCCATACTCACTTTCGACGGGTTCAATGAACTCGATTCCCTGATCGCACTCGGCGTGCTTAATCGCGTCAAACGGGCTGACTGGCGGGTGACGCTGTGTTGTCCCACGCCTACGGTGACTTCGATGAACGGCGTGACGGTACATGCTCAGTCGACGCTGGCCGAAGCGCGCACAGCGGACGCCGTCATCATCGGCAGCGGTATCAAAACTCGCGACATCGCCAACGACGCAGCGATGCTGGCGCAGCTCGACTTTGATCCGACGCGTCAGCTTCTCGGCGCACAGTGTTCCGGTACGCTGTTACTCGCAAAACTTGGGCTGCTCGGGTCGGTGCCCGCATGCACCGACTTGACCACCAAACCCTGGGTGCAAGACGCGGGGGTGCAGATTCTCGATCAGCCGTTCTTCGCCAAAGGCAACGTCGCCACGGCGGGCGGCTGCTTTGCTTCGCCTTATTTGGCCGCGTGGATCATCGCACGCCTTGAGGGGCCAGACGCTGCGGCCAGCGCGCTGCACTACGTAGCTCCGGTCGGCGAGAAAGAAGACTACGTGGCGCGTGCGATGAAAAATATTTCGCCGTACGTATAGACAGTCGCCGCAACACGCGGCACCGCGATAATGCGCCTATGAAAACTTATCAAGTCGGCGGCAGCGTTCGTGACCAACTTCTCGGCCTGCCTGCGGTAGATCGCGATTACGTGGTGGTCGGTGCGACGGTGGACGAGATGCTGGCGGCGGGCTATCAGCCGGTCGGTAAAGACTTCCCGGTGTTTCTGCATCCGAAAACGAAGGAGGAATACGCCCTCGCGCGCACCGAGCGCAAAAGCGGTCGTGGTTACACCGGCTTTGCTTTTCAGGCGGAGCCTGACGTCACGCTGGAAGAGGATTTGCTGCGTCGTGATTTGACGATCAACGCGATGGCGGTCGATGCCGACGGCACGCTGATCGATCCTTACGGCGGCGCACGGGACATCGCGGCAAAAGTGCTGCGCCACGTCAGCGATGCGTTCGCCGAAGACCCGTTGCGTGTGTTGCGTCTCGCACGCTTTGCGGCGCGCTTTACCGATTTCAACGTCGCGCCCGAAACGCTCGCGTTGTGCAAAAAACTGGTTGCTGACGGCGAAGTGCGCGAGCTGGTGGCGGAGCGCGTGTGGCAGGAGATTTCGCGCGGACTGATGGAGGCGCAGCCGGCGCGCATGTTCGAGGTGTTGCGCGCGTGTGGGGCGCTTGCCGAGCTTGCGCCTGAGCTTGATCGGCTGTGGGGTGTGCCGCAAAACGCAAAGTGGCACCCCGAGATCGACACGGGGATTCACATCATGCAGGTGATCGATTACGCGGCAAATCGCCACTGGCCGCTGGCGACACGTTTCGCTGCACTGACGCATGATCTGGGCAAAGGTCTAACACCCGCTGACATTCTGCCCGCGCATCATGCGCACGAGGCGCGCAGCGCCAGGCTCGTTGACGCGTTGTCGGTGCGCTGGCGGGTACAGCGCGACGTGGCTGAGCTGGCGCGATCGGTGGCGGCGGAGCACGGTAATTTAGGAAAACTTGCCGACATGCGGCCGGCGACTGTTCACGACGTACTGATGCGTTGCGACGTGATGCGGCGGCCTGAGCGCTTTGTGCAAATGCTTGACGCCTGCGAGGCGGACAAGGCGTCGCGACGCGCGGTGGGGCTGCCTGAGAGCGCGGGCGAGCCGTTCACAGCGCGAGCCGATGCGATGGCGGCCCTTGCCGCGATGCAGTCGGTCGATGCGGGTGCAGTGGCGGCAACGATGGTCGCGCAGGGCAAGCCGGAGCGAATTGCCGAGGCAGTGCGTGACGCGCGGATTGAGGCGATTCGAGTGGCGCGAACGAGTGCGTTGTAAGATAATTTTGTGATCAGCTTTATGGCCTAAGGCCCGTTCCATTTGGGCCTAACTGCTGATTTGCTAAATTATCGACTTATGGCAATTTATGCGCTTAGCCCCATTTACAGTGGCACTTTCCACCAAAAGCTGTAATCAAGAATCATCTGCGTAACCGAGCCGCGACCCGCTTGAAAAGCGCCGAATCTTCGCGCGTCAACTCATCAATGATCGTGAAGTGATTGAGTCCCGGAATCTCCCACTCGATCACGTCTTTCCAGCAGGTGCCGAGCAACTGGTTTTGCCGTGAAAACTCTTCCAGTTCCGCGCCGCCGACCGCTGCGGTGAATTCGCAATCGACGCATCGTTCACGATACGCCGGG
>JAYVPF010000163.1:0-5957 GCA_043757535.1 Burkholderiales bacterium | reverse complement strand
TCCTGCCACGCCTCGGGCGTGATCCCCGCTTTGATCGCTGCGTTCTCCTCGCGCGTGTTTCGTTGGCGCGGGATTTCAACGAACGTGGCGTCGATCATTTGTCCCGCCTTGGCCGCATAGCCCTGTGCGACTAACTGCTCGTGGAAGCGGGCAAACAGTTGCTCCATCAAGCCCTCTGCTTTGATCTGTTCGCGAAACAGCCAGACGGTGTTGGCGTCGGGCACCCGATCCTCAAGCTGCAAGCCGAGAAAGCGCATGAACGAGAGCCGATCCCGGATTTGATACTCAATCCGATCATCGGAGAGGTTGTGGAGCTGCTGCAGCACGAGCATCTTGAACTTGAGCACCACGTCAATGGGCTTGGCGCCCGCATTGCTCTTGCGCTCGCCACCGTGCACCCCAGCACCAAGATGCACGCGGTTCAAGTCCGCTCGAAACGCTTCCCAGTTAACGTGCGCGTTCAGTGCGATCAGCGGGTCGCCCATCTGCGTGAGCTTCCTCGTGCGCTCTTCCATGTCGAAAAATCCCGGTTGCCTGCTTCTCGTTCTCATCGGGAAATTTCGCGTCTTCGTTGGCCTTGCTCTATAACGTCTCTCGATAGAGAGCCGATGACTGCCTTTGCTTAATATTTAAGCGATTGTTAGAGGTGCCCATGAAGTTGTTATTTGATCTCGCTGCGAACTACTCCGGTCAATTGCTTTCATACACAAAAATGCGCGGCCAATTGCTCGACGCGGGCAACCCAACCACGCTCGCGCACTACCTCGATTTGCTCGCAAATTCAGGACTCGTTTCAGGGCTCGACAAACACGCCGCACAGGTCATACGGCAGCGCGCTTCAAGTCCAAAATTAAACGTTCACAACACCGCCTTAATGACCGCCGGTTCTGGCTACTCATTCGAGCAAGCACAGGCGGATCGGGTTTACTGGGGCCGATTGGTTGAAAGCTGCGTTGGTGCACAGCTCATCAATACCGCCGAAGAAGACTGCAAAGTCAACTACTGGCGCGAGAGCCCTCACGAAGTTGATTTCGTCTTAGTGCGCGGTCGGCTGCTGACCGCCATCGAAGTGAAGAGCGGCGCGAAAGTCGGCCCAGTTCCCGGTCTGGATCGTTTCTGTACGCAGTTCCCGGTAACACGCAGAATCGTCGTTGGTGACTCACGCAGTTGCGATGTTTCCATCGCGGAATTTTTGTCGGAACCAGCGACCTGCTGGTTAAGCGTTTAAGAAGCAATCATGATTTCGGTTCCTCGCAACGTCGTCGAACTCGTGCGCAATTCAGGGGAGGGGCCGCGCTCGACCCATGAACCGACATCTCTAGATTCAGTGCGCGATGTTCATGCCTACGTTTTGCTGGGTGATCCCGGGTTGGGCAAGACCACCACTTTCAAGCAAGAGGCTGCTGCGCTTGGCCTTGAGATCATTCGAGCCCGCGATTTCATCAGCTTGCCGCAAGCGCGCGAGCAGTGGATGGGCAAAACAATCTTCGTTGATGGCCTCGACGAGACGCGAGCGGGTGGACGCGATGGGCGCACCGTCCTTGATGCAATCCGTAACAAACTGGTTGAGCTTGGCACGCCACGCTTTCGCCTCTCCTGCCGCAAGCAGGATTGGCTTGGTGCGCGCGATCAAGCAGCGCTTGAGCAAATAGTCGTTGACGTCGGCGCGCTGCGAGTATTTCGATTGACGGAGCTTTCGGACGACAATATCCGAACGCTCTTAAAAGTTAATCACAACGTATCCGATTCCGCTCAGTTCGTGCGCGAAGCCGAGCGCCTTGGGCTAGATGCGCTGCTGCGAAATCCGCAGACATTGCGAGTGCTAGCTGCGGCGATAGGCAACGGCGGTGATTGGCCAACGCCAAAGCTCGCCGCGTTTGAATTCGCTTGTAAAAACTTGGTGACAGAGCTGAACGGAGAGCATCAGGTCGCAAAACGCAAACTTTGGCCGTCAGAGCCTGCGCTGCTCGACGCGGCGGGTTTTTTGTCTGCGATTTATCTCTGCGCAAATCGTTCTGCAATCACGCTCAATTCGAATGCTGATGCTGATGAGTCCGCTGCGCAAGCCGAGCGGCTGGTTGCAGGTGACCGAGCAGCCCAAAGCCAAGGCGTTTCGCGACGGTTTTGACCGAGCGCAGTGGGTGGGGTATCTGGCCGCCATCGAGCCGCTCGACCCGGAGAAATGGGTTTCGTACGCCGCGCCGGCCAAGCTGCATTTTCAGTTCGCCAGCATTGATGCCTGGGTGCAAACGCTGGAACAGGTGGACTTGTACCGCGCCGCGTCGCAACCAAAATCGCGTCAGATGTTCGATTCGGATGAGCTGCTAAACGATGAGGCGAAGCAGGACCGGCAGGTTTGGTTAAAGCGCGTTTTGACCGGGAAGTAGACGTGACATCTTTTTGCTATAGCGTAGGCTACATCGGGGCTACCGTCGATTAATCGCCTAAGTCGACTTCGTCCATTATTGTTCTTTACGCCACGTGGGATTATCGTTTCGGAAACAAGTTGTTAATACAACTGTCACCGCAATGAGCGAGGAATAATTCCCTCTGTGCGTCGGTATTACCGAGATAACCGCGAAGGATCTCGATTGATGAAGCCACCACGCTTGCTTGTCGGCTTTGCTGTGCTCAGCGCAACGCTTGCTGGTGCCGCACTTGCCGCGGCAGACGACGCCGTGCGAGGCGCGGCGCTGTATCAGGCGCAATGCGCCGCTTGCCATGCCCCCGACTTCAACGGTGTAGGGCCGCGCCATCGCGGCGTTGTCGGGCGCAAGGCGGGTGCGGTACCGGGCTTCGCGTACTCGCCTGCCCTCAAAAATTTTGGCGCGCTCTGGAGCGACGCGCTCCTCGACCGATGGCTGGCCGACCCAGAAACGCTCGTGCCCGGCCAGCGCATGGGCGTGAATGTGCCGGAGGGCCGTGATCGCGCCGATTTGATCGCGTTCCTAAAGAGGCTTTCGGCAAAGGAATAAATAGACGCTCCATTGGGTATGACATGAGCCCACTACCTTTTATTGAGGACCCAACATGGACCGTCGTGATTTCTTGAACCTTACCGCCGCTGGAGGCGGGGCCGTCTTCGTCTCGGCGCTCTCAGGCTGCGCCACCAGCAGCGTGCCTGCTAGCGGCGCTCGCGAGATGGACTTCTACTTTGTGCAGCTCTCGGACAGCCATTGGGGGTACAAAGGTGCCGCTAACCCAGACGCGGCAATCACGCTACCGAAAGCGATTGCCGCAGTGAACGCGCTCGCGGTTGCGCCTGATTTTGTAGTGTTTACGGGCGATTTAACGCACACCACGGACGATCCGGTGGAACGTCGCCGTCGCCTCGCGGAATTTAAGACGATTGCATCGGCGTTGAAGGTGAAAGATGTTCGCTTCATGCCCGGAGAGCATGACGCCGCGCTAGATAACGGAGCGGCGTACTCTGAGTTTTTCGGTGAACGGCACTACAGCTTTGATCATCGCGGCGTGCATTTCATCGCGATTGACAACGTGTCCGACGCAGGAGCAAAAATTGGTGATGAGCAATTGCAATGGTTAAAGGCCGACCTCGATAAGCGAGATCGCAATGCGCCGATGATCGTGCTCACCCACCGACCGCTGTTCGATCTTGCCCCCAACTGGGACTGGGCCACGCGCGACGGTGCGCGGGCAATGGACTTGTTGATGCCGTTTAAAAACGTGACGGTCTTTTACGGCCATATCCATCAGGAGCATCACCACATGACGGGTCACATTGCGCACCACTCGGCCAAATCGCTGATTTTCCCGCTTCCGGTTGCTGGCTCGCAGGAAAAACGCACTCCCCTACCGTGGGATCCCAGTGCGCCGTACAAGGGACTGGGTTGGCGAGAAATTAAAGGCGGGGCGGGCGTCGTGACTGCCGTGGAGCAACCGATGGGGCGGGCATGACGCATTCCGTGGGGAGGCGGCGCGCACTCGCCGGCGCACTTTGTGTCGGCGGGGCCGGACTTATAGGTGCGTTGACCTCGCGGCATGCCCTTGGACAAGCGCCACGAGAGATCGAAATCGAAGCGCGGCGATTCAAATTTACGCCGAACGAAATACCGCTCAAAGCAGGCGAGCGCGTCGTACTTGCGATTCGCTCGCTGGATTTCGTGCATGGCTTTAATGTGCCTGATCTGGGTGTGCGCGTCGACCTGATTCCGGGACGTGTGACTCGCCTTGAAATCATCCCGAAGAAGGCGGGCGCGCTAGACTTTTTGTGCGACAACTTTTGTGGTGACGATCACGAGCAAATGCATGGCCGATTCATAGTTAGCGCATAGTATCCGGGTGAACGACGCCAGAAAATTTGAGGCCACCGTGCTGCCCTGGCTGGACGCGGCGTACAACCTCGCGCGCTGGTTGATGCGAGACGACGCCGCGGCCGAGGACGTGGTGCAGGAGGCCACGCTTCGGGCGTTTCGCTATTTCGAATCACTGCGTGGCAACGAAGCAAGGGCGTGGTTTCTGGGAATCGTCCGAAACACCTGCTTCAATGATTTGAAGGCCAGAAGGGGTCGTTCCGAGGTTGCTGGCTTCGAGGACGATGCGCTAGAACAATTGCAGTTTGATGCGGGTCTGACCCAATCCGGCCCCGCCGAATTATTGGACCGCCGACGGCAGACCGCGCAGGTCGACGCCGCGATCCGAGCGCTGCCGCCACCCATGCGCGAGGTCATCGTGCTGCGCGAGATCGAGGGCCTCGATTACGCCGAAATCGCGGCCATTATCGGTGCGCCCATTGGCACGGTAATGTCGCGCCTCTCGCGCGCGCGCAACAAACTTAAAACGGCGCTGGCTGATGCTCGAGTGTGAATATGAATGATGATGAATTGTCCGACCAAATTCGCAATAGCGCCACCCGTTATAAGGCCGGTGAAAACATCCGCGCGAGCGTGCGGACCCAGCTCGCGCTGCAATCCGCGACGCGTTCCGATCCGCTAGGGCTCGTCGCAACTGTCGCTCGACGACTGCGCCATTTTCAATGGCCAGGCATTCTGTCTGGCTTCGCCATCGGAGTCGCGCTGACCGTTGCGCTCGCGTTCGTGTTGCCTCGAACGCTGGCGCAGGAGTCGCTGCCCAATGAGCTCGTGGCCCGTCACGTCCGGTCACTCAAAGCAGGCTCTCTGATTGCGGTGGCATCGAGCGACCGTCACACGGTCAAGCCGTGGTTTCAGGGGAAGCTTGACTACGCTCCGCCCGTCTTCAACCTTGAAGCGGGCGGCTTCCCGTTGCTCGGTGGCCGCATCGAGCATCTACATGACGGCCCGGTTGCGGTGCTGGCATACACCTCACGCCTTCACATGATCAACGTATTCGTGTGGCCCATCAACGCGCAACCGCAGGTCCAGCAACGATGGCAGCGCAATGGCTTCAATCTCGTGCATTGGAACCACGGCGACATGCAGCTTTGGGCGGTATCCGATCTCGATGTCGCAGATCTGGATCGCTTCGTGCAGACTTGGCAAACACGAGACCTAGCCCCTTAATGTTAGTTGCAATAGTGTTGGCAACACGACACCCTGACCCATTCTGGTCGTCAATCAGCATGCTGATCTCAGCAGCGGACTGAAACGGCAGAAAGCTAAAGCCGATAGCTTTGATCGATGGCGGCGAAGGTATCCAGTTTCGCGTCTGCCGCGCCCTTGCCGACGATGAGCACTTTGAACAACTCGCCCATTTCGGCTGGGGACAGCAGTTTTTGCACCTCCCCGAGCGCGGTTGCGCGTTGAGCTTCGTTCGCAAATTCGTACGATTCGAGGCGTTTGAGCAAGCCTGCGTGCAACAAAAACTGCGCCTGCGTGGAATAGCTGATCACGCTGGCACCCGCGTCCACGGCCGCCTCCGCCATCGCAGTGAAATCCACATGCGCCGTGATGTCCTGCAAACCGGCGAGGATTAGCGGGTCGAAGTGAACGCGCTGCTGGTAGTGGCAGGCCAGCGTG
>JAYVPF010000162.1:0-22692 GCA_043757535.1 Burkholderiales bacterium | reverse complement strand
CGCTTCGCGGAAACAAGAAATCGATGAAAAATACGGAATTGCCTGAAATTTAGGCACCGCATAGTTTGCGAATTAGGGGCTTTTCTGTCAGACACTAATTACAGGTTTCCGGCCAATCGAATCACTGATCGCGCCGTGGAACAACGATACGATGGAGAAGCCGATGAAATAGACCGTGAGCGTCAACTGCATCTGTACTTCGGTGGCGGGCAGCGCGACTTCCATCGCTGGAAAAGCGGGCAGATAAGTGTCAATCGAGAACGGCCCCAGCATTGACAGCGCGGCGAGCAGCCACGTCAGTTTCATGCGCTCACGACCGCTGGCGTAGCGCGTCATCAGCGTCTGCTGCGTGACGCTGTCGGAACCGGAATTTTTGGTGACTGGCGGTGCCGCCGAGCCCGAATTATTGCGGCGCAAATACAGCCTCTTCGATCTCGGTGCGCTTGAGAGAAGGGGCAAACATGACGATGAAATCGTAGGCGAAGCGGCGCAAAAATGCATTGCGGCGCAAGCCGACGCGGGTGACCGAGGGCGCAAACAAATGCGATGCATCCATGCGCTTGAGATCCGAGTCCACCTTCGGCTCGTACGCCATTTCAGCCAGAATGCCGACGCCGACATTGAGCCGGACATAGGTCTTGATCACGTCGGAATCGAGCGCCGTCAAGGCCACATTCGGCGTGAACCCGGCGCTGGCAAACGCACGATCCACCTGCGAGCGCCCCGTGAACGCAGTGTCATAAGTGATCAGCGGATATTTCGCCAGCGCCTCGATAGTCAACACTTCTTCCTTCGCGAGCGGATGCTTCGGCGGCGCGATCACGCAGCGGTTCCAGCGATAGCATGGCAGCGTTACAAGCAGTGGATCGAGCGCGAGCGCCTCGGTCGCAATCGCGATGTCGGCTTCGCTGCCAGCGACCCAATCGGCGCATTGTTTTGGGTTGCCCTGCTTCAATTTGAGCTTGACATCGGGATACTTCGCGCCGAATTGCGTGACGACGCGAGGCAACACGTAGCGGGCCTGCGTGTGCGTAGTCGCGATGGTCAGCACGCCCTCTTTGGCGTTGGTCATGTCGGAGGCCAGCGCCTTCAAGCTTGTCGCGTCGCCGTTCAGCCGTTTGGCAATCGAATAAGCCTGTTCACCCGCCTGTGTGAGGCCCAAAAAGCGCTTGCCACGACGCTCAAAAATCTGCAGTCCGAGCTCGTCTTCAAGGGTTTTAATGTGTTTGCTGACCACCGGCTGCGCGGTGTAGCAGGCCACGGCCGCGTCCGAGACACTGAAACCGTTTTCGACCACGGCGCAGACAAATTTAATTTGTTGAAGGTTCAAGCTACAGACACTCCTGATTTTTATTTATGCTCTTGTAACATAAGCACATTATGACTCAACGCTTTGTTCTCCATCCCGTCACCCCGCAGCTTCGCCTGATCAAGCAGGCAGCACAAATGCTTCGCGATGGTGCGGTGATCGCTTATCCGACCGACAGCTCGTACGCGCTCGGGTGTCATCTGGGCGACGCTAGCGCGCTCAAATTACTGCGCCAATTGCGCGGCGTCGACGAGCATCATCACCTGACGCTGGTGTGCGCCAACCTTGCCGATCTCGGCAAATACGCGCTGGTCGACAATCAGGCGTTTCGCCTGTTGAAGCTCGCCACACCGGGTCCGTACACCTTCATACTCAAAGGCACACGCGAAGTACCCAAGCGGCTGTTGCACCCGAAACGGGCGACACTCGGCTTGCGAGTGCCGGATCATCCGGTCGTGCGCGCACTATTGAACGAACTGGGAGAGCCGATTCTGTCGGCGACATTGATTCCAGCGGGTTTTGATCATCCACTGAACGACCCTGACGAGATCGCCGAACACCTGCCAAAGTCACTCGCTTTGATCCTCGACGCTGGCCAGTCGCCGGAGGCGGCGACAACTGTCATTGATCTCACGGCGGACGCGCCCGAGGTGATTCGGGTCGGGCGCGGCGAACTCGCTGCCATCGGGTTAGGGTAAACAGACTACCCGTAAAGCGTGCAAACACGCCTTTCATAAACGTAGAATCGCGCACCCCAAATGGCGAGCGGGGTTTCAAGCGCGCCGCTCGCTACGTGAAGATTCACCCAATGAATGCAACCATGATTTCCGCGCGCCAAAAGCTGTGCGCCCTACTGGCTTTTTTTTCGATTGTTGGGGTTGCACTGCTTTCGAATTCAGCCTCAGCCGTCGATGTCTCCAGTTTGAAAATTAGCGAAAAGCAGCGCGTCGGCACTCAGGATCTGCTACTCAACGGCGCTGGCATTCGCTACGGGGCCGCGGGCCTAGTCCGCGTCTATGTCGCCGCGCTTTACTTGCCGCAAAAGCGGTCGAGTGCCAGCGAAATTGCCGCGCTCGCCGGACCCAAACGCATGAATCTGCATTTGCTGCGCGACGTGAGCTCGAACGACTTTTCCAAGGGCTTATTGAGCGGCATGCGGGCGAATCTTTCGCTCGCCGACCAGCAAAAGCATTTCGACAATCTGCTCAAGCTGGGTGCGATTTTCGGGCAAACGCCTCAGGTGAAGAAGGGTGATCTCATCACGCTGGATCTGATTCCGGGCACCGGCATGCTGTCTTTTATCAATGGAAAACGGGTCGGTGAGACCATCGCTGACGAATCGTTCTATTACGCGTTGCTGCAAATCTGGCTGGGTCCGAAGCCGATCGAAGAAACTTTGAAACCGGCGCTGCTCGGCACGTCGCCAACTAACGATAATGCGCTGAACAACAACCGGGATCGGTACTAATTCATGAGCAACTCAGCCCCTCGCATCGGATTCATCGGCATTGGCCTCATGGGCCACGGCATGGCGAAAAACATCGCGGCGAAGGGCTTCAAGCTCACCTTTTTGAAGCGGCGCAACGCGCCTGACGCGGGTGCCGATCTCATCGCGCTCGGCGCCAGCGAGGTGGCCACGCCGCGCGAGGTCGCGGTCGCCAGCGACATCGTAATTCTTTGCGTCACAGGCTCTCCCGACGTCGAGGGCGTGTCGTTCGGCCCTGACGGCATTTCGTCGGCTGCGAGAAATGGGCTGCTGGTCGTCGACACGTCGACCGCCGAGCCAACGAGCACCGCCATGGTGCGCGCGCGGTTTGCGGCAATCGGCATTGAGTTTGTCGATGCGCCGCTAGCGCGCACGCCGGTTGAAGCGGAGCTTGGAAAACTCAACTGCATGGTCGGCGCGTCCGAAGCGAGCTTTGCCAGACTTGAACCGGTGCTCAAAGCGTATTGCGAGAACATCTTTCACGTCGGCCCACCGGGCGCGGGCCACAAGGTGAAGCTGATGAACAATTTCATTGCGCAGGCGATTTGCACGGCGACCGCCGAGGCTTTTGCCGCTGCGGTGAAGTCAGGCGTCGACCCAAAGCAGCTCGTCCGCGTTGTGAGTGCGGGTGGCGTCAATTCCGGCCTGTTTCAGGCGATGGCGAAGACGCTCGACGGCGACATGGGCGGGCTTAAATTTCAGCTCGACAACGCGCGGAAAGATTTGCGCTACTACACCCATTTCACCGAGAGCATGCCGCTCACGAGTTGGCTCGGTGAGGCGGTTCATCAAACTCTGGTGCAAGCCTGTGCGATGGGTCTTGGCGACGCTATGGTGGCTGCGCTCGTAACGGCGGCCGAGCGTGTGAATGGCGTGAAGATTACGCCTTGACGAGTAGGGTGGGCAGCCGCTGCCCACCGTTGGCTAACGTTGCAGCCCGCGTGGGCACGGGGGGATGCCCATCCTACAACGGCGCAATCCGCTCAGCCAGCGGTAATTGCACCGCATGCACCAGTTGCAGCACCTCTAGCTCGCAACCAAAATGCCCGACAATTTGCATGCCGACCGGCAGCCCGTTAGCCGCAAACGCCACGGGTGCGCTGGCGGCGGGATGCGAGGTCATGGTAATTCGACAGGTGGACTTCATCCAATCGAGGTAGCTGGACATACCGACGCCGTCGATCTCCATCGGGTACGCCGTGTCGATGGCAAACGGTAACACCTGATTGACCGGGCAGATGAAGTAGTCATAGCGGGTTAAGAATCGTTGCATGCGCTCGAAACAAATGGAGGCCTGCGACTGCGCCTCGGCAATCTGCTCACCGGTGAGTTTGAGGCCCTGTTCGATGTTCCACACGGCCGTATCTTTCAAGAGCGCCTTGTGATTTTTGTAGTGACCGCCAAGACTGTTGACCAGATGCAACGCGCGCAACACCTGAAACGCGTTGTCTGCGATGCCAAGGTCGGGCTCGGCCGCTTCAACGATCGCGTCAATCGCCTCGAAGCGCTTCAGCGATTTTTCAAGCGCATCGCGCACGCCTTTTTCGACCGGCAGCCCGCCGAGGGTGGGACTCCACGCTATGCGCGTGCCTTTAAAATCACGATCCAGCGGCTCGCGGAAAACGGTCGGATCGCCGCAACGGCCCATCGCCGCTCTGGGGTCGTCGCCAGCCTGAATGGATAGCAGCCATGCTGCGTCCTCCGCCGTGCGCGCTATGGGCCCTAAAACGCCCAGCGTACTCCAAAGATTCCCCGAGGGGTAACTCGGCACCCGCCCGGGCGACGGTCGCAAGCCAACGACGCCGCAAAAGTTCGCCGGGTTCCTCAAACTGCCCCCCATGTCCGAGCCGTCGGCGAACGGCAGCATGCCCGAGGCGACCGCGACGGCCGCGCCGCCGGATGAGCCGCCGCAGGTTTTGCTCAGATCCCACGGATTTTTCGTGGCACCGAAAACCGTATTGAAAGTCTGGCTGCCGAGTCCGAATTCGGGCGTGTTGGTTTTGCCCAAGAGCGTCAGGCCGTGCGAGCGAAATCGCTCAACCATGATCGAGTCGTAATCGGGAACCCAGTCCCGCAAGATCGGTGAGCCCATCGTGGTGCGCATGCCTTTGACCGGCTCCAGGTCCTTCATCGCAATCGGCAAACCCGCCAGTGGCGACGTAGGCAGGCCCTTGACGCGGCGCGCGTCGACGGCGTCGGCGTTGGCGTACGCGCCCTCACGATCCTGCGTCACGATGGCGTTCAGCGATGGATTGACGCGGTCAATTTGCGTCAGGCTGGCGTCAAGGAGTTCGCGCGCAGACAGCTTGCGCGAGCTGAGCAATCCCGAGAGTTCACGAACTGATGAAAAAAGAATTTCAGGCATGATCAGCTTTTACGTGAAATGACGTATTTATAGGGGCTAGAGCCGATATTTTTCTAAAATCGACTTCACAGCATTTACCGGTCTAGCCCCTGTGTAGCATGGTTTCTACGTCAAAGCTATATTACTGTCGCGGCAACCGTAGGGCGGGCAGTGCCCGCTTTGTCGTCCGGCAGGCGCAAGTATCAAATATCAGCGCTTTGCGGCACGGCAGGAGGCGGGCAGAGTCCGCCCTACGCGATGCTCGATCAGCTAGTTTTTCTGAATATTCCAGTACGCCGAGCCCGCGGTTTTCAGCACGCCGGAGATGTTCTTGCGCGTGGCGGCCGGGTTTTTGTATTCGCCCAAGATGGCGTGGGTTCCGACTTGCATGGCGCGAACTTGCACCTCTTCTGCGAGACGTTTCTTGTCGGCGTCAGTTCCAGCGCGGGCGTACTCGTCGCGGAGCTTTTCAAGCTGAGCATCAGACGCCCAACCGGCCCAGCCCTTTTCGCCCTGACCACCGAGCGGCGCACTGGTCAGCGGATTCATGATGTCCGCTCCTACCCAGGCGGTGAGGAAAATGTTCCAGCCACCCTGCTCTACCGGGTCTTTCTTCGAGCGGCGCGCGACCAGTGAACCCCAGTCCATCGTGATCAGATCGACCTTGAAGCCCGCCTGACGCAAGAGCTGGGTGGCCACCAGCGGCAGCTTGTGGATCGACTGCAAATCGGTCGGGCGCATCAAGACAATGGGCTTGCCGTCATAGCCCGAGGCCTTGAGTAGCTCCTGCGCTTTGGTCATGTTGCCCTTGACCATAAACTCGCTGCCTTTGGGCGACGCCAGCGGCGTGCCGCAGGGATAAACGCTCGGGCAGGTGGAAAACAGACCTTCGTTCTCCGGTCCCACTTGTGCGCGCAGGAAGGACTCCTGATTCATCGCCCACATCGCGGCTTCACGCACCTTAACGTTGTTAAACGGCGGTATCAGATGATTGAAGCGCATCACGTATTGATAGTTCACGGTGCTCACGTCAACGACGTTGACACGCGCGTCTTTGCGCAGCTGCGGATACTGCTCAAAGGCCGGTTGCTCGATCATGTCGATCTCGCCTGCGAGCAGCGCATTCAACTGCGTCTGCGCGTCCTTCAGCGCGAGCCATTCAACGCGATCAAGATAAACTTTTTTACCACCGGCCAAGCCCGACGGCGGCTCGCTACGCGGCACGTATTTCGTGTTCTTGACGTAGATCGATTGCACGCCCGCTTTGTATTCATCCTTCTTGAAAATGTACGGACCGGAGCCGGTGTAATCATCAATCACTTTGAACGGATCAGTCGCCGCGACGCGTGCGGGCATGATGAAGGCGGGGTTCGACGACGGCTTGCCCAATGCATCAAGCACAATGCCGGTCGGTTCTTTCAGCGTGATGCGAAAAGTTTTCGCGTCCGGTGCGTCCATCTTGTCGACGAAGGTCATGAGCTTCTGACCAAACGTATCGCGCGCGCCCCAGCGCTTGATTGAGGCAACGCAGTCTTCACCCGTCACCGCTTTGCCATCATGAAATTCAAGCCCACTGCGCAGCGTGAAGGTGTAGACCTTTTTGTCGGCGCTGACGTCGTATTTCTCCACCATCTGCGGCTTGATCGCGCCCTTCTCGTCGGTGGCAAACAGCGTGTCGTACACCATGTAGCCGTGATTGCGCGTGATGTAGGCAGTGACGTTGATTGGGTCAAGGTTTGCCGGGAAAGCGTGCGGCGCAACCTTTAAAACTTTTTGCTGCGCGAATGCAGACGAAGCGGGTAGCGCAAGCGCCAGCGCCGCAACCAGTACGGTAAGTGGCTTGGAATATTTCACTGACTAACCTCTTGAATTAAGAAAACTTGTTCACAATAGTAGCGGCAGCGGTATCGCCAACGCTAAGGGAAAACCGCCGCTAAATCCGAATCGGCCAAGGACGCTGTTTTGGTCTGATCTGCTCGATCACGCGCGAGATTTGCAGCACGCCAAGATCGTCGAAGCGACGACCTGCGACTTGCACGCCAATCGGCAAGCCGACGGTTCGGGCGTCGGTCGAATACGTCCAGTTGATTGACGCTGCGGGCTGCTCGCTCATGTTGTAGGGCACCGTGAAGGCAATGTGCTCAAGCGCACGCTCGGGGTCGTTATCGGGGCTGCAATGCTCAGCTTTGAACGCGGGCATCGGGCACACGGGCGAGATGACAAAATCGTATGCATGCGTCGCGGCGACGGTCGCCTCGCGCATGGCCATCAGCTGGGCAACGAATCCCATGACCGTGTCAGCGGAAAAGCCTTTAGCGCGATGCGTGGCCCAGTGCACGATGAACGGCAAAATCTTCTCGCGCACGGCCTCGGCCATGCGCGAGATGTCGGAATAGCAGCGCGCTTCGAAAAAGCCACAAACGCCGTCGAGCATGTCGCGCGTGATGAACGGCTGCATTGG
Organism: Burkholderiales bacterium; assembly: GCA_043757535.1. GTDB lineage: Bacteria > Pseudomonadota > Gammaproteobacteria > Burkholderiales > Casimicrobiaceae > Casimicrobium. Next base: position 15,092 of record JAYVPF010000162.1, on the reverse strand, counting down.
CTCCACATGCGCGCCGTGCCGCTCTAGAAGCTGACCGCACTCCCAGGTGGCGGCGGCGACATCGTTTTGCACCTCGCTACCCGCGCGCATGTCGGTGATCATGGCAATGCGTTTGCCTTTGAGTGAAAAATGCTCCAGCTCAGCGGCGTAGTCAACAACATGCGCGGGCAAATTCATGAAATCACGATGATCCGGATCGGCTCGTGCAATCACGTTCATCAACAGCGCCGCATCGAGCACGGTACGCGTCATCGGACCTGCGACGCGCCCCATGTAAGGCGGGTTGATTGGCACCCGGCCGAGCGACGGCTTCAAGCCGTAAATGCCGCAAAAACTCGCGGGAATTCGCACCGAGCCGCCGATGTCAGTGCCGATGTGTAACGGTCCGTAGCCCGCCGCGCAAGCTGCTCCGGCACCGGAGCTGGAGCCACCGGGATTGCGGTTCAATTGCCAGGGGTTGCGTGTCACGCCGTGAACACTCGATTGCCCGGACGAAAGCATGCCGAAATCAGGCATCGTCGTTTTTCCCACCAGCACGAGACCCGCTTCGCGAATGCGATCCGCAATCGGCGAGTTCACCGTTTTCGGCGTTGTCGGCATCGCGGCTGTACCGATGGGGGCCGGGTCGCCCGTGGTGTAGAGATTTTCTTTCAGGGTGATCGCAACGCCGTCGAGCGGCGATAGCGACTGACCTGACTTCCAGCGCGCGGCACTCTCCAACGCAAACCGGGTTGCTTCTATTGATTTCAGCAGGTAGAGCGCATTTAACTTCGGTTCGCATTCGGCAGCGCGTTCCAGGGTAGCCTGCACCGCCTCGGTCGGCTGCACGCCGCCAATCGCGTACTGTTTGCAAAGATCCGAAGCGTTAAGCCAGCAAAGCATGTTCATGGGCAAGAGTGTAGCCAAGCGTTGATTGTGCAGCAGGGTTTGTTTTCATGTCACTCATTGGAGTTGCTCGTCAGGTCGTCTCTGAACCCGCATTCGCGCGGCGCAGCAATAAAAAAACCCCGCCGAAGCGGGGTTTTTACGATCATCGCGTCGACTAGTCGAGGTGACGACGTTGGCGACGCTGACCGAAGGCTGCGAAGCCGAAGATCATGAGCGCCAGCAAGCCAAGCGCAATTGGGCTCATGGTTGGCACAGGCAACGACGGTGGCAGAGGCACGAAGCCCACCAAGACGCTCGCGGCAGCCGACGCCCCAACTGTGAAGCCGGGGCCAGCAAGCACAGTTACCACCGCGGTCGCCGAGCCACCTCCCGCAGGTGCCGTGACCGCAGCCGTGATGGTGCAGGAGGCCGTGGTGGCTCCCGCAGCGATCACGATTGGCGAGACGCACGTGGTGCTGTAGAACGCGCTAGCCGCAGGCGCCGTGATGGGCACTGCCAACCCGCCGGCAGGCGCTGCACTGCTTGCCGTGAAGGTCACCGTAGACACATTGCCAACTGCATTGGCAAGCGCGGTTGGGCTCGCCGACACCGTAACCGTTGGCACCGATGAAGTCACAACAACCGAGGCCGAGCTTGGCGTACCGATGCTGTATGTAGCTGCGCTTCCACCCGTGATGGTCACTGTCGCCGTTGCCGTAGCGTTGGTGGTTGGTGGCGTGGTGGCAGTCACCGTACAGGTCTTGGTCGTCGTCGCAGCTGCAAAAACGATTGGCGAAGCGCAAGTCGTGGTGTAGAGCGCACTGACGGCAGGCGGCGTGATCGTTACCGATAATCCGCCAGCAGGTGCCGCAGCGCTTGCCGTGAAGGTGTACGTCGAGGTGCCACCGGTGGAGTTGCTCAGTGCAGCAAGTGAAGCAACGACACTGACGGACGGGGCAATGTCATCATCGTTCACCGTCACAGCAGCGCTGGCTGGCGTACCAACTGCGTAGCCGGTGCCCACAAGAACCGTTGTTGTAGCTGTCACCGCACCATCGCCCGGCGTGGTGTTAGGTGTCGCAGTTACGGCACAGGTCGCAGTGGTAGTACCCGCAGCAATCAGAATCGGCGAAACACAGCTTGTGCTGTAACGAGCGTTTGCCGTGGCTGGCGTGATGTTGACCGAGAAGCCACCAGCAGGAGCTGCGGCGCTTGAAGTGAAGGTCAGCGTAGAGACATTGGCTGGCGAGTCGTTGAGCGCTGTTGGGCTCGCTACTACCGAGACGGTTGGTGTAGGGGGGGCGGTAAAGCCGAGCGTCGTGTTGCCCGAAACGAGGCGTACTGGCGCACCTTGCGTCAGATCTTCAACCCAACAAATCGCGGTATTCGCAGCGAAAGTTGCGGCGGTGGTAAACGGAACCGTGCCCAGTGTTCCAGCTGTCGGAGTCGGCCACGTGCCACCAAAGTCGACCCAATTCATGCGAATGAAGGTGTCAGCACCAGTACATCCAGCCAATATCCCTGCGGCGGGGCTATTTGCCGCTTGCGAGTTTCCCGGCGGGTTCGCATAAGTTACGGCACCGGGCGTCACAGCCGCAGAATTGTAGTAGACGCGAAGATTCATACCGGTCGAATTCGACGAGAATCCGCTGTAACTCAACGTCAACGTCGACGAGCCACCGGCGGTAACCGAGGCCGGGGCCATCGCACCGGTAACTGTTTGACCAAACGCCGCGAACGCCAGCGAGCCGACCGCGACGGCGAATAGTGCACGAATTCGCGATACCCGCCAAAGTTGTTTCAATTGAATATTCATAAATTGTTCGTGGTTGGTAAAGTTCAAAACGAGGTGCCGCAGCGCGAATTAACGTTGGCCCGGATCGCAGCCGCCGTCGTAAATGTGGCCGATCCCGGCAGTGTGATGCCAGTCAAGAGATTTGCATCGGGCAAGCCGAGCATAAGTCGCACAACGATTACGCCATCAACGAGCGCCTGCTGCGAAGCACTGCCGTCGACGTCATAGTTTTGCGTCGCGAGGAAGTTCGCGATAACGGTAGGATCCGTGCGCGTCGCGCCACTAGAAAAAGTTATGCCTGCATTGAGGGATGTACCCGATAAGCCAAGCATTCCTCGAACAATCAGGACGCCATCTACTAGGGCTTGCAGGCTTCCGCCTCCATCGACGTCAAGATTGCAACTCGGCGCTGCCGCCCCGACGACCGTGAACGACTTTATGGTGTAGCCTGCGCCAGCGTTGGCGTACGAAAAATTATTGTCGCTGTCCAGCGTTACCGCGGAGCTGCATGCGCCAGGTGAGGTGCAACTTGCAGCCATTGTTGCGGTAAATTTGAACAATTTTTGACCGGGGGCCACGGAGGTGCCCGCAGCAAAGTCCGTGTTGATCGGGGTGCTGCCGGGGTTTAGGCAGGCGGCGGTGACTCCCGTGCCAACCGCGTCGGCGAGATCAGGCCAACCAACCGCCCCAGCGGTCGGAAGGGTGCGAATGGAGGTGTCCACCCAGCCCATAACGACCTGATCTGCGACGGAGGGCGCTGTCGCGGGCACGTTGCTTGCCGGGTATTGCGCGGCGGCGATGCGGCACTTGGTGTATTCCTCAGTCACGCTGACGTTGGTCAGGTGCAGTCCGTTGTATTTGACTTTGAGCCCCAGACCGCTTTCTGAGACACCGCTTGAGTCGTCGGTGTACATGCCGAGGAATGTAAACGTTGACCCAGCTGGCACCGACACGTTGCCGGTAAGCACCGTTGTGCCGTCGGCCTTGGTGGGGGTGACGGTCTGCAAAGCATGAACCGACGTGCCTAGTGCTAACAGACTCAGTGCGGTGGTCAAGCCACGCACCCCGAATCGCTGCTGAGATGGTCTAAAAGTCATTGTTCACACCCTTTCAATGTCTCGAATATATCGAATAGTTCAGAAAATAGGAAGCTGTCCCGACGCACTCCGCAGCTCCTCTACATTATGTTGCAAAATCCGCGCGCCTGCATCCGTCCCCCAAAAAAAACACATCGGCTGGGCAGACGCCAAAAATCCTCATGCGTTTGTCATTATTGCCGCTTTTGCGCCGTTCGACAATGACGTGGCTGTAAAGACGTAATTTTCAGCAAAAGTTGGTCACGTCTGTTCAAATCACTCTTACAGCTTTTGTTTGTACGCACGCATTTATAAGGGCTGTAGTCTTTTTTTTCATAATGTCGACTCTCGACATAATCCGCCGCTAGCACCGGTCGCCACGTCGTTTTATTAAAAAGCTGACCGTGCAATCCCCTCGAGTTTTAGCTATCCTGTACTCTGTGGCCGGACGACCTTCCTAGCAACACTTAGCTGCAATCCCATTGCCGAAACATAGCGCTGAGAACTGACACTTTTCTACCCGTTCAAATGCAAGTGGGATTGTGGGGGTCGGCAAACCCGGTGTTCTCTGGCGCGATGTTCGATGATTCAGGGGGTCGCGTCTGCGCCGGCGGACTTCGCATCGCCCGCGCCGAGCGCGCACTGCATGAGCACGGTGTCGAGCCAGCGGTCAAATTTCCAACCGGTGGACTGCAAAGTGCCGATGTGACGAAAACCGAGCGCCGCATGTAGACCCACCGACCCGGCGTTGGCGGAATCGCCAATCACGGCGATCATTTGCCGGGTGCCAGCCATTTCGCAACGCGCCATCAGCTCGGACATCAGTAGTCGGGCGACGCCGCTGCGGTGACGGGCGGGGTGCACATAGACGGAGTTCTCGACGCTGAAACGGTAAGCCAGTCGCGGGCGAAACCAGTTAGCGTAGGCGTATCCAGCGAGCGCGCCGTCGGCCTCGGCAACGAGATAAGGCAATCCTTTGGCGAGCACGTCGGCGCGGCACCGGGTCATCTCGTCGAGGCTGGGCGGTTCCAGCTCGAAACTGCCAGTGCCGTTTGCCACCCAGTGGGCGTAAATGGATTGAATGGCGGGGAGATCGGCAACGACTGCGCTACGCAACAACATCAAAATCAATCCGCGAAAAACGATGGCAAGTGTATTCGTAGCTCGTGGCAGGCGCGCCTGTTGTACGCTGTAAGTAATGCAGTCATTCAGCGACCAATCCAAAAAAAGTTCGGGGAGCCTTAAGTTGGTACGGATACTTCTACTGTCAGACGACCCGACGACGCTTGCCCTCATGCGCGCCGCGAGCGATGCATTCGAGTCCACGCTGGATGCGTTTGCCGATGCCAACGATGTGAGGCGCAAGCTCGACAAACCGACGTCGAGCGAACCGCTGGTCGTGATGATTGACCTGACGAGGATTGCCGCTGCGGGCCTGCGAATCACCAATGTTTGCACGATCATCAGGCAGCGGGACGCCAAAGCACGCATCGGGCTCATCGCCCGGGCCACCCATCACGTCACAACGGCGATGTCCGAATGGGCCGCACAGTCCGGCGCTGACATCATCATCGGACAAATCACCGCCGCACGCTGGGGTGCGACGGGGGAGCGTTTGCTCGCGGCGTTATTGGGCGATGACGAACATGTGCAGGCTGCCAGCCGAAGGGTCAAGCCCTATCTGCGTGTGGCGATGCGTGCAACGCAGGGCGCAGTGAGCGGCGTTCAGGCCGCCTTGATGGCCGCTGCTGAGGCGAGCGGTATTGACTTACCCGCGCTGGCATTTCGGATGCAGCGCTCGGGCGGCGTCAACATTGCGGATCGACGCTATCGGTTGCGCATTTATCCCGAGTGCTTCGTCGCCAGCGAAAGCGTCGTCTGGCTCTCACGCGCGCTGTCCATTTCGCGCGAGAACGCTGTCGCGGTCGGTCAGGCGTTGCAGGCAGCAGGATTGATTTATCACGTCGCCCGCGAGCAGCCGTTCAGCGATGAGGACAATTACTTTCGCGTGGCGCAAATTCCGCAGCGTTGGGACGTTGACGCGTTCTACGCGCTGGCACGAAGTGAAGCCGGATTCGAGGTGCTGGATCGCAGCTACCGCGGCACGCGTTATCCACGCTGCTTTGTCGGCTCAGCGGCGGTCGAGTGGATTCAGGCGCAAGGGCACACGATGAACGAGGCGTTGAGCATGGGGCAGCAGCTCGTTGATATGTCGCTCATACATCATGTGCTTGATGAGCATCCGTTCAAAAACGAGAATTTGTTCTACCGTTTTTTTCGGGACGAATGATTGGTAGTGACGGGTGATGCGCGGCGCGAAATGCGATCAGCGAACCGCAGAATTCAAGGTAACAATCGGCAACATCACGGCGAGCACCAGCACCAGCACCACGCCGCCGAGCACAAGAATCATCACCGGCTCAACGAGCGCGGCAAACCATTGCAAACGCCGCTCAAGCGCCTGACGTTTCAGATGAGCCGCTTTACCGAACGCCGCAGCGAGGCCGCCGACGGCTTCCCCCTGGCGCAAAAGTTCTAACGACATGCCATCCAGCGCGTCGTTTTCGGCAAACGCGCTGGCGACACTTTGTCCGCGCTCCAGCCCGAGCCGCGCGGCATCCAGCCGTCGTGCGTTACCGGGGAATCTTGCTGTTTTTGCGGCGGCGCTGATGGCGCGCGGCAGCGGAACTGCACTCTCAGCCAGCATCGCAAGCGTGGTGAGCACGCGAACTTCATCAGCGCTCTGCGCGAACGGGCCGATCATTGGGAGCTGCTTGAGCACCGCCAAAGCACGATTACGCAACGGGCCGCGCAATGACCACAAGGAAAAGACAATGAGCGCGATCAACAAAAGCGCAAGCCACAAGCCGTATCCGCGCATGAACGTCGCCGTCGCCAGAAGCGTGCGCGTGAGCCACGGCAGGGCCTGTTTGGTCTGCGCGAATGCCGCGACAATTTGCGGCATGACGAACACCAGAAGCGCGACGATGACACCGAGCGCAACAATGCCCACCAAAGCCGGATAAACCAGCGCACCGATGAGCTTGCCGCGCAGTGCGTCGCGGTCTTCAAAATAGTCAGCCAGTCGCGACAGCACCCGCGCCAGATCGCCCGCCTCTGCGCCTGCAACGACCACCTGTCGTTCGACATTTGGCAACAGCTTCGGTGCGCGATGAAAGGCCGTCGCAATAGGCTCGCCCGAGGTCAGCGCGGCGTGAACGGCCAAGAGTTCAAGGGTGACGCTGGCAACGCTCGAGTTCGCGGCGACGGACGCCAGTGCATTGGGCAAGCTCACGCCACCGTCAATGAGACCCGAGAGTTGTCGCACTGCCAGCGCGCGATCTCCGGCGCTGATGCGTGAGGCGCGGCGCGAAGGTGTTGCTGCGGCGAGTTGCGAAAGGGCAACAACCGTCAAACCGCGCGCGGCAAGCGCCTTTAACGCAGATCGTTCGTCGTTCGCCGCGATCTCACCTTGCTCGCGACCACCAGATTCGCTTACGGCTTCAAATGCGAAACGCATGTTCGGCTAGGCGACGAGACACGTGGCTGCGGTCACAACGTCACCACGCGCAAGACTTCGCTTAATGAGGTCGCGCCGTCTGGCAAGTGGCGCGTTGCGTCCGTTGCCAGTGCGGGCCATCCTGCAGCCGTTGCCGATGCTTCAAGTGTTGTGTCGGGCACCCGTGCGTGAATCGCCTGTGCGATATCGGCCGTAACGGGCAACCAGCGATAAAGCCCCATGCGGCCCCGATAACCGGTGCGAGTGCATTGATCGCAACCCGTTGTTTCGTAGAGTTGCGCGATGCCGGAAATTCCGTGCCCAGCGAGCAGTGCAGTTTCGGCTTCGGTGGTTGGGTGAGCCACGCGGCAATGAACGCACAGTCGACGGACCAAGCGCTGCGCCAGCACGCCGCGCAATGAGGACGCCAACAGGAACGGCTCCACCCCCATGTCGACCAGCCGCGTGACGGCTGCGCCCGCTGTATTGGTGTGCAGCGACGCAAGCACCAGATGACCGGTCAAACTAGCTTGAATTGCGATTTCGGCGGTTTCACGATCACGAATTTCACCGACGATGATTACGTCCGGATCATGTCGAAGAATGGAGCGCAAAGCGCGGGCGAAGGTGAGCTCGATACGTCGATTGACTTGAGTTTGCGCGACGCGATCCAGCGCGTATTCCACCGGGTCTTCCACACTCACCACGTTAAGTCGCTCGCGATCGAGCTCACTGACGGCGGCATAAAGCGTCGTGGTTTTCCCCGAGCCGGTTGGGCCCGTCACCAGCACCAGTCCATGGGGCATACGAACGCAGGCACGCAGTGCAGTGAGCGTTGCATCACTCAGTCCTAGCGCGGATAAATCGAGTCGCGCCGCGCTGGTGTCCAGAAGTCGCAGCACCGCGCGTTCGCCGTGCTGCGTAGGCAGCGTGGCGATGCGTACGTCGACTTTGTGTCCCGCCACCACGACCTGAATACGACCATCCTGCGGCATGCGGCGCTCAGCGATATCGAGCGTCGCCAGCACTTTGCAGCGCGCAATCATCGCCGCATGGGTCGCTGCGTCCGTATCACGAACATCACCCAGCACGCCGTCAACGCGACAGCGCACGCGTCCACCAAGCTCAGTGGCATCCAGGTGAATATCGGAAGCGTCGCGCGCTAGCGCCTCACGCAGCAACTCGTTGACGATGCGTACAGCGGGCGAAGTTTCATCGCCGCTGACCGTTGACAGCAAATCAGCGTGCTGCGATTCGGGTGCGACCACTTCAGATGATTTATAGGAGCTCGTCGCTTTTGCGTTGGAGATCACGGACGAATAAGCCGTAGTCAACAGCGCACGAAACTGCTCGGCGTCGACAGATCGCGTTCTCAGCGGTTTCCCAAGGCGTTGCCGCGCAGCCGAGAGCGTCGCCACCGTCATATGCGGCGCTGTCGCCACGGCAATCGCGCCGCCCTCTTCCGCAAGCACAACAATGCCGAACTCTTGCGCGAGTTCGTACGGCAGTTGATCAGTCAGGGCCATTGTGTGGATTACGAGACGCGACTAACGAGGCCCCACCGGTGGCCCCAGAGGCAGCGTCGGGTTCGCCATGTCGGGCAGCATCGGGCGCGATTCGGGATTGACCGCCTGCTGCTCGATGCCGAGCGCGCGATAGCGCTCGTTGGCCAGCAGGCCTGCTTGCGCCGAATTCCTGAGCACGGTGGGTCGCAAGAAAATCATGAGATTGGTTTTATTGCGCTTTCGCGTGTCGTAACGGAAGAGATTTCCGAGCAATGGTGCATCGCCCAGCACCGGGACTTTTTCCTGACCGTTGGTGAATCCTTCCTGCAGCAATCCGCCCAACACAATGATTTGACCGTCGTCTGCCAACACTGATGTTTCCAGCACGCGTTTGTTGAGAACACCGAGACCCGAAGCTGCCGCTGCCGATTCAACCACGCTAGAAACCTCCTGATAGAGTTGAAGGCGGATGGCCCCGCCCTCGGTAATCATCGGCTTTACCTTAAGCGTCAGGCCCACATCCCGCCGTTCAACCGTCTGAAACGGCGTGGCTGTCGAACCGGTTCCGTTAGTCGCGTACTGGCCGGTCAGCAGCGGGACGTTCTGGCCACCCGAAAAGCGCGCCTCTTCGTTGTCGAGCGCCAGCAGCGTCGGCATCGACAGAATGTTGGTTGACGTATCGTTCTGCATGGCGCGTGCAAGCAGGCCGAGGTTCAGAATGGTCGCGCCGTTGTAGGTCAACGCTCCCCGAATCAAACCGAGATTGAGCCCCTGCCCGACGGTGGTCGCATTGGCGGCAATGCCAAGAATATTGGTACCGCTGCTGCCAAAGTTCGTGCCGCCAAAAACCTGAGTTCCGGTCTTATTGAGGCCGTCCAGCGCTTGCCATTGAATTCCGAATTCCGCCGCGCGATCAGCCTGTACCTCGGCAATGAGCGCCTCGATAAACACCTGCGCCCGACGGACATCAAGTTGCTCAATCACCGCACGCAAATTGTTGTAGATCGCGGTGGGGGCAGAAATGACCAGCGCATTGATCGTGGAATCGGCGTAGACGGTAGCACCGGATGCGGTGAAAGCGGTGGCTGAATTCGTTGACAAAGCGGGCAGGCTACCCGCATTGTTGGTGTTGCCCGCATTGTTACCGCCGGTCAAAGCGGCGGTCGCTGCTGCGAGAGGTGAGGACGAGGTAGGCTGCACATTTGATGTCGGCAACAGCGACGACAAAGCCGTGTTAGATGAACTGCTTGAACCCGTGCTACCGCCCTCCGCGCCGAGCACACGGCGCAACGTTTGCGCCACCTGCGCGGCGTCAGCATGTTTCAAATAAACAATGCGAATATTTCCAGGTGCACCGGAAGGACGGTCTAATTCAAGAATGAGCGAGCGAGCGCGCGCGACGCGCCCGGCGTCCTCGCTACGCAATATGACCGAGTTGCTTCGCGGATCGGCAGTAAAGGAAAGTCGATCACGACTTTCTGCGGATGCGCCGCCAGCGTCGGCGAACACGCGGTTCAATGTCGCGACGATATCCATCGCGTTGGCGTGGGTCAGCGTCACCAATTCAGGCGCAGCGACGCTGGGCGTATCAAGCCGGGCAATGACCGCCTCGACTTTGCGAATATTGTCGCCATAATCGGTGATGATGATGGCGTTGCCGGGCGGGTAAACCGTAAGCGCATTGGCCGCAGCCACCAAGGGACGCAGCGCGTTGATGATTTGGCCAGCGTTCTGGTGAGTCAGCGGGATGACTTTGGTGGTAACCGCGCCGCCGTAACCCGAATTGCCCGCGCCGCTTACCGCTGTAGGCAACGCCTTGGCATCCACTTCCGGCACCACGCGCACAATGCCGCCCGGACCTTCGACGGCGGCAAATCCAGCCATCCGCAGCGCTGACAAGAACGTCGGATACGCCAAGCCCGGTGACACGCCTTTGGCGGATTGAATATTGATTTTGCCTTTGACCCGGGGATCAAGTACAAAAGTCTTGCCAGTTAGCTCACCGACGGCTTTGGCGACGACGTCGATATCGGCGTCGACAAAGTTAAGTGTGACTGGCGTTTGTGCGACGGCGCAGGTGGTCAAAGCCAGCACCAGAGCGATGGATGCGAGTACGCGCCGTTCAAAGGGGAAAAATCTGAGCAAGGTCATCAAGGCAGTTTAGCATCGGCCCGCGAATGCTGGAATCGCGGGCGAGTACTTAGCGGCAGGCGCGATCCGTGTCGCGCCGCCGCTCCCGACATTCGATCAGGTCAGTGCTCGCGCCCGAGCCCCAATACCGGTCACTTAGCTGTAGGGCACCTCTAATAATTCATTTGTGGGGCGCATTGCGTTGTCGCGCGGTGCTCGCGCTTTTGGCAAATGAGCTCACGTATCAGGGCGTACGCTCTGGTTGCTGCGCTCCGGGCTCCTAGCACTGCATTCCCAAAACCGAATTATTAGAGGTGCCCTGTAGGCGCGACCCGGTCGCGCTTTGTCACCGTAGAGCGCGACCGGAGTCACGCCTACAAAATCGACAAATCAGCGCTTCAGTGTCCGGCGTTGGCTCTAGCCCGCATTCAGACGAAAACGCGTCACCTGTTTGTCGTATTCACGCTCGACTTCGGTGGTGATCTCGATGCCGTCAAATCGTATTACCCGACCGCCCGAGGCGCGACAAGCGTCGCGCTCGTACTGGCACGGCCCCATCGCCGGGAATCGAGCACAGATGCGTCCGGAGTTTTCGGGAAACGAGATCGATTGCCGAGCTTCTGCTCCCGCATTGCCTTTGACGCATTCGTAGCGCGTTGTACCCGCCGGAGTGACGGACGCCATGGTTGCAATCTGCGCTGCAGACGGCTGCGACCGGGCGGGGGCAACCGAGCCGCTTGCTGCACCCACGCTCGTTGCCTTGCCGTCAATCGGCGGTATTGCGGGGGACACCGCTACCGGCACATTGACTGGCGGCGCGACTACTACCACCGGCGCGGCAGCTGGTTTCGGTTGCAGCACCGCAGGGTCTTCACTGGCAATCGTGGGTGTCTGCGTGCAGGCGACCATCAGCCAGAGCGGCGCGACCGTTACCGCCATCACACGCAAGGCGTTCGCCCAGAGGCGGCGCAGCGTGCGCTTAGGCGGAAGGAATAAACGCGTCATCACCCTGATGTTTCCTCTCAAATTTGATGAAGTTGAAGTAGCCGCAAGTGTTACCGTTCGGATAATCGCGACAAACCTGAGGTCGCCCCTCGTAAATCGTGCAGCGGCGTTCGCTCTGGTCGAAGAACATACACACTGACGTGTAGACGGTGTCCTTTCGATGGCGCAGCACGCGCATCGTTTCGCCCTCGTGCGTCACCACTTTGGTGAATCTGTCGCGCGCCACGTCCACCGGAATCGCATGGTGTTTTGCCAGCCGCGAGACATCGCTCGGCTTGGTTTCGATGTAGTCGTAGCTACAACAATAGCCAGGACACTTGCTGCAATTAAACGTATTCTTGGTGACCATAAGGTGCGAATTTCAAAAAACTTCTTTGCGATGTTAATGGACTGTCGCCGCGCCGTCATAATCGCGCGATTAGATTATGAGTTTTCTGAATCGAGTGTTGTCACGGTGATTGAACTTAAGGGTGTTAGCAAACTTTGGGGCGATGTCGTCGCCTTGTCGCCAACCAACCTGCTGATTCCAGAGGGTAGTTTCACGGTGCTGCTTGGGCCTTCGGGGTGCGGTAAGACCACCACGCTTCGTTTGATTGCCGGTCTTGATTGCGCCAGCGTCGGGCAAATTTTCGTGGGCGGGCGGGACGTTACGAACGAACCGCCATCCCATCGCAATCTGGCGATGGTGTTCCAGAGCTACGCACTGTTCCCCCATTTGTGCGTGGCGGACAACATCGTGTTCGGGCTTCAGGTTCGCAAGGCGTCAAAGCAGGAACAATCAGAACGATTGGCCCGTGTGCTCGCGCTGCTGGGTCTTGAAAAACTGCGTGATCGCAAGCCGTCGCAATTATCTGGCGGTCAGCAGCAGCGCGTCGCCTTGGCCCGCGCGCTCGTCGCCGAGGCAAAAATCTGCCTGATGGACGAGCCACTTTCGAATCTGGATGCGCAGTTGCGCCAGGAGATGCGGCACGAGCTTCGGTCGCTACAACAAAAACTCGGTTTGACAGTCGTCTATGTGACACACGATCAGGCCGAAGCGATGAGCATGGCGGATCTGGTCGTGCTGCTCAATCGCGGTTGCATTGAACAGGTGGGCTCGCCGCGTGAAATTTATGCGCGACCCTCGACTGTTTTCGCGGCCCGATTCATTGGCACGCCGCCGATGAGCGTGATTGCGCTGGAAGACGAAACTATCAAGGGCTCAAAATTGCAGGTGCAGGGCACGCCTTCCAACGCAACGCATGTGGCAGTCAGGCCCGAACATGTGACCCTGGACGGCGACGTGCCTGCGAGTATCCTCGCGAGCGAGTATCTGGGCGCGGATTCGCTGTTGCGTTGTCAGATAGGAAGCGAACTGGTTGCCGTGCGCATAGCGGGTCAGCAGATTTTCAAGCCGGGGCAGAACGTCCGGCTCGCTTGGTCGCCCGATGCCCTGCACTATTTTGACAACGAGGGTCGGCGCGTCGAGTAATTCACATCTACTTAAATCAACGGAGGATGACAATATGAACTTTAACTTTTCAACATTAGTTGCTGCAGCTACGATCGTCGTTGCTGCAAACGCAAACGCTCAGGTCACAGAAGTTCCCTTCTACTTCCCGGTTGCCGTCGGTGGCCCCATCACCAAATACATCGATCAGTTCGCTACCGATTTCAACAAAGAAAATCCGACTATCAAGGTCTCGCCGATTTACGCGGGCAGCTATCAGGACACTATCGTCAAGGCGCTGACTGCCAACAAAGCGGGCACGCCACCGGTTGCCTCGGTATTGCTGTCTACAGACACGTTCACGCTGATCGATGAGGACGCTATCGTGCCCATCGACAACTTCGTTAAAACGCCCGATGACAAAGCGTGGCTCGCGGGGTTCTACAAGGCTTTTCTGCTGAACGGTCAGGTCGGTGGCAAAACGTGGGGCGTGCCATTTCAGCGATCAACAGTTGTGCTGTACTGGAACAAAGAACTGTTCAAGGAAGCAGGCCTGGACGCCAACAAACCACCGCAGACGTGGGCCGAGATGACTGCGATGTCACAGCGGCTCACCAAGAAAGATGCGAGCGGCAAGATCACGCAATATGGCGTGCAGATCCCGTCGAGCGGCTTTCCCTATTGGCTGTTTCAGGGGCTCACAACACAGAACGACGTGATCCTGTCAAACGAAGCTGGAACGCATACAAAGTTTGACGACCCCAAGGTCATTGAAGCCTTGCAATACTGGTTAGATCTTTCCAAAAAGCACGGCGTGCATCCATCTGGAATAGTGGAATGGGGTACGACGCCGAAAGATTTTATGGAAAAAAAAGCCGCCATGATCTGGACGACGACGGGCAATCTCACCAATATCCGCAGCAATGCCAAATTCGACTTCGGCGTTGCCATGTTGCCCACCGGCAAGAAGCGCGGCTCGCCCACAGGCGGTGGCAACTTCTACATTTTCAAGAAGGCGACGTCAGCTCAGCAGGAGGCCGCCTTCAAATTCGCCAAGTGGTTGACGCAGCCGGAGCGCGCGGCGCAATGGGGCATTGAGACGGGCTATGTTGCCGTTTCACCTGCCGCATGGGACACCGCTGCGCTCAAGAAATACGCAGCTGACTTCCCACCTGCGGCTGTGGCGCGTGATCAATTGCAATATGCCGTGGCCGAGCTTTCGACGCATGACAATCAACGTGTGACCAAGGCGTTTAACGATGGTTTGCAGGCCGCATTGACAGGCAGCAAGACGGCCGAGGTTGCGATGAAAGATGCGCAGCGTGAGGCGGAACGGTTGCTGAAGTCATACAAGTAACGCTCGCTGATTCGGCATTTTGAACGCCAGAAGTAGAAACCGTAGGGTGGGCAGTCTCAGTCCAACAACCCGCTCGTCCGGCAACGGCGTGGACACGGGGTGCCCACCCTACGGCCCAGCCAAAAGAAACGCGTGAACCGCCAACATCAAGCCCAAGCCTGGCTGATGTTGCTGCCAGCGCTCGTCCTGCTGGTTGCGTTCACGCATTACCCTGCGGTCGCGACGATCATCGACAGTTTCATGTCGACGCCGAAGCCAAACCGCCCCAGCGCATTTGTCGGACTCGACAACTACGCGTCGATGATCGAGGATCCGATTTTCTGGCAGGCATTGCGCAACAACCTGTGGTTTGCGCTGGCGACGATTCCGCTGTCCGTTGGGCTAGCGTTGTCGATGGCGCTGTGGGTTAATGGGCGCATGACCGGGCGC
>JAYVPF010000161.1:0-5978 GCA_043757535.1 Burkholderiales bacterium | reverse complement strand
AGCGCTGCGTGGTGCCGATGACGATGTCCGCGCCCCATTCGCCCGGTGCTTTGAGCAACACGAGTGCGAGCGGATCGGCGGCACAGATGAACAGCGCGCCTTTGGCGTGAGCCGCGGCGGCGGACGGTGCCATGTCGTGAATCTGGCCGGTGGTGGAGGGGTACTGTGCGAGCACGGCGAAGTAATCGCCTTCTTCCATGAGCTTCGGTGCGAAACCTACTTTGATTTCGATGCCCAATGGCTCGGCGCGCGTCTTGATGCACTCGATGGTTTGCGGGTGACAGTCGCCCGCGACAATGATCGTGTTGCTCGTCGATTTCGCCTGCCGTTTCGCGAGCGTCATCGCTTCGGCCGCCGCAGTGCCTTCGTCGAGCAGCGATGCGTTCGAGATGTCCATGCCCGTCAGGTCGCAAATCATCGTCTGATAGTTCAGCAGAGCCTCTAATCGGCCCTGCGAAATCTCCGGCTGATACGGCGTGTACGCGGTGTACCACGCTGGATTTTCGAGCACGTTACGCAGGATCACACCAGGCGTCACGGTGCCAACATAGCCCTGCCCGATGAAGTTCTTGAACACCTGATTTTTGTTCGCTATTTCACGGAGTTCGGCGAGCGCTTCGACTTCAGAAAGGGCGGCTGGAAGCGCGAGCGGTTTGCTGCCAACGATGCTCGGTGGCACCACCTTGGCAAGCAAATCTTCCAGAGAATTCGCACCCACATGCGCGAGCATATCCATCTGCTCTTCGCGATTGGGGCCGATGTGACGGTAGAGGAAATCAGACATAAATACTCAAGATGGGTTAACGGCATTGTCCCCTCTCCCCTTGCGGTAGAGGGCTAGGGAGAGGTGGACGGTAGCTTGCACAACGATGCTCACTCTCCATGCAGATTGGCTCCTCTCCGCCAACCCCTCTTCCTCTGGGGGAGAGGGGCTTCTTCAACTAAACCGGCATTCGATAAACCACAAAGCCGCTGCGTTCAGCGACCTTGTTGTAGAGCACCATCGCGGTAGCATTGGTCTCGTGGGTTTGCCAGTAGAGGCGGCTGGCGCCCTCGATCTTTGCGGCGGCATACACTGCCTCAATCAACGCTCGGCCAACGCCCTTGCCACGCGCCGCATCGACTGTGAACAAATCCTGCAGGTAGCAAGTGGGCCCGGCGGTCCAGCACGTCCGGTGATAGATGTAGTGCACGATGCCAAGCATCTGCTCACCCTCGAACGCGCCGAGGACGTACATCGGTTCAGCGGGGTCATGCAGTCGTGACCAGGTGAGATCAAACTGTTCTGGCGGCAGCACGGTTTTGTAAAACGTGAGATAGCCCGTCCACAATACATCCCACGCTTCGCGATCACTGGCTTCGAGCGAACGAATTAGCACCATGACTTTACGCAATCATCGCTTTGTAAGCGGCCTCGTCCTGCAATGCGGCAACCGCAGCGGCGTCCGAGATTTTGATCTTGAAGAACCAGCCGGCACCTTCGGGATCGGTGTTCACGAGCGACGGATCGGCCACGATGGCTTCATTCACTTCGATCACTTCGCCGTCAACCGGTGCTTTCACTTCGGCGGCAGCTTTGACTGATTCGATGATCGCAGCGTCTTCTTTGGCAGCGAGTTTGCGGCCGACTTTTGGCTGCTCAACGTAGACGAGGTCCCCGAGTTTGTCCTGCGCAAACGCAGTGATGCCGACGGTACCAACGTCGCCGTCCATCTTGATGTATTCGTGGTCTTCGGTGTAGCGTGTGGTCATGCTGATCTCCTGAAATGTCAGACGCGTTTATATCCATGCGGCGCAAACGGCATGCCAACGACCGTGACGGGCGTTGGCATGCCGCGAAGCATCGCGTTAATTTTGGTGCCGGGTGCAGCATGCGCGGTATCGACGTAGCCCATGATGACAGGGCCGTTGATGGTGGGGCCGAAGCCGCCGCTGGTGACGATGCCGATCTTATTTCCAGTGGAATCTTGTAGCTCGACGCCTTCTCTAATCGGAGCGCGGCCTTCGGGTTTGAGGCCGACGCGTTTGCGTTTTACGCTTGACGTATTGTCGAGTTGCCCAAGAATCACCAACGCTCCGGGGAAACCACCTGCGCGTTCGCCGCCGGTACGACGCACTTTTTGCATCGCCCAGCTGAGGGAGGCCTCGACTGGCGTGGTCGTCTCATCGAGATCGTGGCCGTACAAACACAGCCCTGCTTCAAGGCGTAGCGAGTCGCGCGCGCCCAAACCAATCGGTTGCACATTCGGCTGCGCGAGCAATGCTTTGGCGAGCGCTTCGCATTGCGCGTTCGGCACACTGATTTCGAAGCCGTCTTCGCCTGTGTAGCCAGTACGTGTGACGAGGCAATCGATGCCCGCGAGCTTCACGTGGCCGCCCGCCATGAACACCGGCGGAATATCAGGAACGGCGTTGCCGTTGTCACCAACCGCAACGGCCTTAAGCGCAGCCTCCGCACCTGGACCCTGCAATGCAAGCAGCGCCAAGTCGTCACGCACGCGAACTTCGCAGCGGCCGCCGATTTTCGATTTGAGGTGCGCGATGTCTTGCACTTTGCAGGCTGCATTGACCACCAGATGCAGGTAGTCGCCAACATTGAAAATCATCAGATCATCAAGAATGCCGCCCGCGTCGTTGGTGAAGAGTGCATAGCGCTGTTTACCGGGCGCAATGCCGATCACGTCAACCGGAACCAGCGTTTCCAGCGCTGCTGCCGCCTCGGCGACTGAATCAGCGTCCGCGCCATGCAATTCCACCTGCCCCATATGCGACACGTCAAACAGCCCGGCATGCGCACGCGTGTGCAGATGTTCCTTTAAAACGCCGAGCGGGTATTGCACCGGCATTTCATAACCCGCGAACGGCACCATGCGCGCGCCGAGGCTCACATGCAGGTCAAACAGCGGCGTTTTAGAGAGGGTTTCGGACGGAATTTCGGACATCAGGACGCGCTCTTTCAATCGAAGAATCAATCGTCCCGGATCTGTCCTTTGTGCCTGAGAGATTGAGCGCGGCGCATCACGCGCCGGGCCTTGCCCCTTCGGCGGAGGCTCTCGCCATCGCATTAAATGCAATGGCTGCCTCGCTCTCCAGATGGTTGTCTGTGACAGTACCTGAACCTGAGCGATCTTCCGGGGATTACGCCTACGGTAGCGAGCTGGCAAATCACCAGCACACTTCTCCTGACACAGCGCAGAAGTTTAGCAGCCCTACAATCGAACGCGAATCCGTTCTCAAAAAATTTCAGGAGATACCCATGCAAATTTCGATGTACAGCCTTTCCGTCCCCGTGCTTGATCGCACGCTCGGCAATCTGCAAAATATTCTGGACAAAGCCAGCGCCTATGCGACCGAGAAAAAAGTTGACGAAACCGTGCTGACCGGCATGCGCATTTTTCCGGATATGTTGCCGATGTATCGTCAGGTGCAAATTTGCGCTGACTTCGCCAAAGGCGCTGCGGCCCGGCTGGCAGGCGTAGAAAACCCCAAGTACGAAGACAACGAACGAACTTTCGCGGAACTCAAAGCGCGCTGCCAGAAGACGCGCGATTTTCTCGCCACGTTCAAGCCGGAACAGTTCGAAGGTAGCGAGAAAAAAATGATCATGGTGCCGATTGGTGGCGAACCGCACGAATTCGTCGGGTTGCCCTATCTGATGGGCATGGTTTATCCGAACTTCTATTTCCACGCGGCCACCGCATACGATTTACTGCGCGGTGCCGGTGTGCCGGTTGGCAAGCGGGACTTTGTGACGCGCTAGTGGCGCGGCCATTTTTTCGCATAGGAGGCATTGATGAAACTGCGATTAACGCACTCGTTTCGCTCACTTTTTTGGCCAGCTCGCTGTGGGCACAAACCTGGGTTCGAGTGGAGTAGCGCCTTTTCGCTGAAACGACGTTTGATCGCGGGCTAAGCGCTGAATGGAGATGAAGTCGGTTTTTCACGATTTGTGCTTCTAGCCGTGATGTGGTCTGGCGTTCAGGGTAAAGCTGATTCAGCTGCGATCTTGATTTATTCGTCGTTTTCCGACAGGCAACGCTGCATTAGCATTGAGCCGATATGACGTTCGACTCACTGAGCTTCGCGCTGTTTCTCGCGATTGTTTTCCCCGTTTACGCACTGCTCCGCTCGTGGTCCGCCAGGAAGAACGTGCTGCTCGTCGCGAGCTGCGTCTTTTATGGGTCATGGAACCCGTTTTTCCTGGTGCTGCTGGCGTTCACAACCGTGTTCGACTGGTGGGCTGCGCAGCGAATTCACGCCTCCGTAGACGTACGCAAACGGCGTGTGTGGTTGTGGGCTTCGGTCGCGGCTAGCCTCACGCTGCTGGGCTATTTCAAGTACGCGCAGTTCTTCGCCAATAGCGCAATCGTTTGGTTCGCGCTGATCGGCGTCACGTACAAGCCGATTGATCTCGGCATCGTGCTGCCGCTGGGTATTTCGTTCTACACGTTTGAGTCAATTTCCTACATTGTTGATGTCTACAAGAAGCGTATCGATCCGACGAAAAGTCTGCGCGACTACGGTTTATTCATGACGTTCTTCCCGCATCTGGTGGCCGGGCCGATCATGCGTTTTGGCGATTTCAATGCGCAGACAGTGACGCCGCGCACGGTCACCGCTGATGGCGTTGCGCTCGGTACGTACATGCTGATCGGTGGGCTTTTCCTGAAAATCGTCGGTGCGGATCATGTGTTCGCGCCGATTTCGGATGTGGTGTTTGCGCCCGACTACAAGGCGGGATTCGTCGCCGCGTGGGCGGGTGCGTTCTCGTTTTCAATGCAGGTGTATTGCGACTTCGCGGGCTACTCGCTGGCAGCGCTTGGCATCGCAAAAATGTTCGGTTTTAACCTGCCGTCAAACTTCGAAGCACCGTTCGCTTCGGTCGGTATTTCAGAGCTTTGGACGCGCTGGCATATCTCACTCTCGAACTGGTTGCGCGACTACCTGTTCAATCCGCTTGGTCACTATCGAAAGGGGCGTCTGCGCGGCTATTTGAACGTGATGATCACGTTCACGGCCTGCGGTTTCTGGCATGGTGCGGCGTGGCATTTCGTACTCTGGGGCGCGATGCACGGCGCGTTTCTGGTCGGCGAACGCATACTCAAAGACAGCATCGGCGACTGGACGATTTGGGACATCAAACCGGTGCGCTGGTGCCTCGCGTTGCTCACGTTTGCGCTGTTTTCGTGGGCGGTTGTCTACTTCCGTGCACCGACGCTAGCGGTCGCGTGGGATCGCACCGTTGCGATGTTTGGATTCGCGCTGAAGGATGCTGCGAGCCTTGCGTGGAACGGTGACGCGAAAGTGCTCGTAGCAGGCCTCGTGATCGGTCTTGCAGTGCAAGGTTGGCTCAAATCGCGGAAGGGTTGGGAATGGTTGCCAGCCATCGCGTGGCCGTGGCGCGTGGCTATGTTGTCAGTGATGTCGGTTGCGATTGTGTTGTCGCCGGGCAAGACTAATGCATTCATTTACTTTCAGTTTTAAGCGGGAGTGATGATGAAAGCACACTGGCTTTTCACATGGATGCTCGCCGCCGCCATCACGCTCGGTAGTTGGCTCGCGTTCGAGGTGTACTGGCGCGGGCAAGGTTACTCGCCGACCGTGATGGACAGTTTCGATCTCTGGTCGCAGCACCGTGCACGCGCCGTGAAATCGGCGCCACCGTTGCGCTTTGCCTTATTGGGCGCATCGCGCATTCAGTATGGCGTCTCACCGCAGGTATTTCGCGACGAGGCGCACAAGATCGGCCTGAACGTTGATGCGATCATGCTCGCCGTCAACGGGCACTATCCGCTGGCAGCGCTACGCGACCTATCGGAGGATACAAAGTTTGTTGGCGTCGCCCTCGTCGGCATCGACTCACGTGGCATGGATCGCACGCTGTGGGAGATGCAGGCCAAGCACATCCAGAACTACCACCACGAGTGGAGTCCATCGCGCGAAGGGCATCGGCGCATGTTGACGCGCTTGCAAGAGCA
>JAYVPF010000160.1:0-5996 GCA_043757535.1 Burkholderiales bacterium | reverse complement strand
ATGCTCGCAATAGCCCGCTATTGCTGCGCTTTTCGGCTCGCGCTTCATCCCAATTCAAGGCGCGCTGCTTCTCGTTGATTTATTCAGCGTCTCCCTAGGGCTGCACCGCTCCACGCCTCCAGTGGTTTTCATTCCGCCGTAATTCCCGCCTGCTTGATCAGCCGCGCGTACTTCGCCAACTGCGCCTGAGTCGCCGCTCCGAGTTCCGACGGGCTTGAGCCGCGCGGCGTTAGGCCCTGCGCGATCAAATTTGCGCGCACTTCCGGGTCGGCCAGCGCTTTCACGATCTCAGCATTGAGTCGGGTGACGATTTCCTTTGGCGTGCCCACAGGCACCATCACGGCAAACCACGAATTGAACTCGAATCCCGCTAACCCGGACGCGCTAAGCGTGGGCACGTCGGGAAATTGCGCGAGTGGTTTCGGCGTGGTCACGCCGATCAGTCGCAGCTTGCCCGCTTTAATGAGTGAGTTAACTGTGGCTAAGCCCTGAAACGCCATCGGCACATCGCCGCCCGCTACGCCCACCGCTGCCTGCGTCGCTCCCTTGTACGGCACATGCGTCATCTGGATGCCCGCGCTGGAGGAAAAGAGCGCGGCGGCAATGTGCTGTGGGCTGCCATTGCCGCCGGAGCCGTAGTTGAGTTTTCCGGGGGCGGCTTTAGCCGCAGCAATTACGTCGGCGGCGCTGCGAAACGGCGCATCGTTGTGTACGACCAGCCCCCATTCGACTGTGGCAACCAGCGACACCGGCTCGAAGTCCTTGACGATGTCCCAGCCCATTTTGCTTTGCAAGTTCGGCAGCATGGTCATGATGCTGTCGTTGAAGCCACCGAGGGTATAGCCGTCGGGTGCTGCCTTCGCGACACGATCCGCGCCAATGGCGCCGGCCGCACCCGCGATGTTTTCAATCACGATGCTTTGGCCCATGTTCTGCGACATCTTTTGCGTGACGATGCGCGCGGCGTTGTCCACCGCGCTACCTGCGGCGAGCGGTACGATCATGCGGATCGGTTTGGTTGGGTAGGCGTTTTGGGCCTGCGTTTGCACGAACGGAAGCGCAGCCAATACGCACAGGGTTGCAACGTAAATGAGCTGCTTGTGAAGGGGTTGTTGTTGATTCATGCGAGGCTCCTTATGAAACTTTTTGTCATCCTGAGTGCAGCGAAGGATCAGTTAGCAATATCGCGCCATGTCCTCAGCGCACGCCAACAAGTTCAGCATTCCGCAACCTGATGTCTCGCTGCACTCAACATGACAACAGTTATATTTTTTGATATCTAAATTGTGCGCTTCACGTTCCCAGTGGCGCTACCTCCAACTCCGCCGCTAACGTATCAAGCTGCGTCCACAATGCCGGCGAAATCGGAATGCCCTCAGCCGCATAGCGCACCCGCCGTGCTTCGCTTTGTTCGCCGGGCACCCAGATACGCGGCACGCCCGACATGCGCTCACTCGCGCGCAGATCATGCGCGAGCGTATCGACGCGCGCCTTGAACGCATCCAGATCACCAAACGCTGAAATATCAATCATGCAAATCGCCTGTCCGGTGTTGGTAGCGCTGGTATCGTCATGGTTGAAATCGATCACTTCCTTGCCCATCGCCGCACCATTCAACGTACCCGCAAGCAGGCCCACGATGAGCGACAAACCGTAGCCTTTATAGCCACCAATCGGCATCAAAAATCCTTCCTCCGCACGCTTGGGATCCAGCAGTGGCTGACCGCTACGATCAATCATCCAGCCCTCAGGCATCATCTCACCGCGTTGCGCTTTTGCTTTGACTTTGCCATAGGCTGCGACCGTCGTTGCCATGTCGAGCACGATCGATCCTGCGTTCGCCGACGGCACGGCCACCGCAATCGGATTGGTCGAGAGCAACATATCGAGCCCACCCCATGGCGGCAAATGATTGGCATTGCCAACAGCAAAGTACAGACCAATCATGTCGTGCGGCAGCGCCATGCGTGCATACAGCGAAGCTGGGCCTGCATGGTTGCTCCACTGTGAGCCGACCCAGGCAATGCCCGTTACGCGTGCTTTTGCAACAGCCATTTCCGCAGCGCGTTTCATCACCAGATGTCCCATGCCGTTGTCGCCGTCAATGAGCGCCATGCCCGCGCGCTCCTGCACGACTTTGATTTGCGGTCGAACGTTGACGCCGCCCGCACGAATCCGTCGCGCGTACGGCACCATGCGAATCACGCCATGTCCGTCCGAGCCCTGTAAATCGGCCTCGGCCATCAACGCACCCATCGTCTGCGCGTCAGCATCGGGCATCCCGAGTTTGACGAACGCATTCGTGATGAATTGTCGGAGGCGGTCGAAGGCAATTGTTTTCACTAGCTTGGCAGTTCGTCAACTTAGGGGCGTGTGAGCATTGTTGCAGGCTCGCTTGATTCCGGTGCGCTTGTCTACAGTACAAATGGACTTGCGAGCGAGTGCGCAAGTCCAACTTGCAATAATCCGAAACAGTAACAAGTGACAAGACGCCAACAACGGAGAGACAGCCATGCGCTACCCATCGCTTCGCGCGACAACCCCATCAATCCTCGTCGCAGGCATCGCGTTATGTCTGCCACCCGCGCAGGCCGCCCCGGTTGCGCCGGTCGCCGCAGAAAACGGCATGGTCGTGAGTGCACAACACCTCGCCACCAAAATCGGTGTCAACGTTCTGAAGCGCGGCGGTAACGCGGTCGATGCAGCGGTCGCCGTGGGCTACGCGTTGGCAGTCGTCTACCCGGCAGCGGGAAATCTCGGCGGCGGTGGCTTCATGACGATTCAGCTGGCTGACGGTCGTAAAACATTTTTTGACTTCCGCGAGAAAGCGCCGCTCGCCGCCACCGCGAACATGTATCTCGACCAAGACGGCAACGTGATCAAAGGTGCGAGCACCACCGGCCATCGTGCGGTTGGCGTTCCCGGCACGGTGTCGGGGATGGAGCTGGCGCGGGCGAAATACGGCACGATGAAGCGCGCCGCGTTGATCGCGCCTGCCGTCAAGTATGCGCAGCAGGGGTTCACGCTTCAGCAGGGCGATGTCGACATGTTGCGCACAGCGACCGACAAATTCAAGCTTGATCCAGCGACCGCCGCCATCTTTTTGAACAAAGGCGAAGCGTTTGCGGCGGGCCAGAAACTAGTACAAAAGGATCTCGCAAAAACGTTGCGACTGATCAGCGCCAAAGGCGAAGCCGGCTTCTACAAAGGCGCGGTCGCTGCGGCGATTGTGGCGTCAAGTCAGGCGGGCCAAGGCATCATCACGCAGACCGATTTGGATCAGTACAGGGCGCGCGAAATGAAACCGGTGGAGTGCGACTATCGCGGTTATAACATCGTATCAGCCCCGCCACCCAGCTCCGGCGGCGTGATCATTTGCGAAATTTTGAACGTGCTGGAAGGTTATCCGCTAAAGGACTTGGGCTTCCGCTCGGCGCAGGCGGTGCACTATCAAATTGAGGCGATGCGCCACGCCTATGTTGATCGCAACAGCTATCTGGGCGATCCTGAATTCGTGAATAATCCGGTTGATCGCCTGCTTGACAAAGCGTACGCCGCGAAGATTCGCGCTGTCATCGATCCAGCCAAAGCGGGCGTGTCACAAGCCATCAAGCCGGGTGTGGAGCCGCATGAAAGCAGCAACACCACACACTATTCCATCGCCGACAAGTGGGGTAACGCGGTGGCCGTCACGTACACCTTGAACGACTGGTTTGGCGCGAAGGTTACGGCTGCGAAAACCGGTGTACTTTTGAACAATGAGATGGACGATTTCACAGTCAAAATGGGTGTGCCGAATCTTTACGGCTTAGTGCAGGGCGAGGCCAACGCCATCGCTCCCGGCAAGCGCCCACTCAGCTCAATGAGCCCCACGATTGTCACCAAAGACGGCAAGCCAGTGATGGTGGTCGGCACGCCCGGTGGCAGCCGCATCATCACCGCCGTGCTGCACACTTTACTCAACGTCATCGATTACGGCATGAATGTGCAGGAAGCCGTGGATGCGCCACGTTTCCACCAGCAGTGGCTGCCCGAGACGACCAGCATGGACACCTTCGGCATCAGTCCCGACACGCGCAAAATGCTCGAAGCAATGGGACACAAGATCGGTGCCCCGCAGCCACCGAACCATCTTGCCGCGATCCTCGTGGGCGCGCCCTCTCTGGGCGGAAAGGCAGTGGGCAATAACCGTTTTTACGGTGCCAATGATCCGCGCCGGAATACCGGGCTGGCGTTGGGGTATTGACGGTTACGGCTCGGTAGGTTCAGTTACCTATGCAGTCAAAGAAGGCTAATTTATGCGCCGCTCAATTTCATTCATCGTGGTGGTGGTGTCGCTGTGGGTCGTGGGTGGCTGCGCGCTAGTGCCATCCGCTCGCAGCGCCGAGAAGAACTATCCGCCCATCGTATTTGTGCATGGCAACGGCGACACCGCCGCGCTGTGGTACACGACAATGTGGCGGTTCGAGGTGAACGGCTGGCCGCGCAGCCGTTTGCACGCAATTGATGTGCCTTATCCAAACTCACGGGATGATGATGCAAAGCCGCAAGCGGGGCGTAGTTCCACGGCTGAACATGCGCAGTTTTTGGCGGGCGAAGTCGCGGCGGTACGCAAAGCGACCGGCGTAGAAAAAGTGATCCTGATCGGTAACAGTCGCGGCGGTTATGCCATTCGCAACTATGTGCAGAACATGGGGGGTGACGCGTTTGTGTCGCATGCGATTCTCGGCGGCGTGCCAAATCACGGCGTGTGGGCGAACGACAAGCGACCGAACAACGAGGGCAGTGAATTTTTCGGCAATGGCGCATTCCTGAAACAACTCAACGCACCGAAAAATGCAGCGGGCGACGAAGTGGTTGGGCCGGTGAAATGGCTCACGCTTCGCTCCGACAACAATGACAAATTTGCGCAACCGGATGGCGCCTGGCTAGGTCTGAAAGGCACACCCACGGGCACTACGTTTGACGGCCCCGCACTGAAGGGTGCGACCAATCTCGTGCTGCCTGCGCGCGATCATCGCGAGACTTCGTTTCATCCTGATGCGTTCGCAGCGACGTGGCAATTCATCACGGGTCACGCACCAGAGAGGCTCACCATCCCCCCAGAAAAAGGCGTCATCCTCAACGGAAAAATCAGTGCACTCGGGATCGGAGGTGTGGGCGATTTCGTCACTAATGTGCCACTCGTTGGCGCGACGCTTGAGGTGTTCGCGGTTAACGCTGACGGCGAAAGACTGGGCGCTGCTGTGCACCGGAAAACGACTACTGCCGACGCTCACTGGGGGCCGTTTACGGCAAGTTTCGACGCGGCTTACGAGTTCGTGATCAGTGCCGAAGGCTATGCCACGACGCACATTTACCGCTCACCGTTTCCGCGCTCGTCGAACGTGATTCACCTGCGCCCTGCACGCGTCGCCAATGCCGACCGCGGCGCTGTCGCAGTAGTCACGATGACACGACCGCGTGGCTACTTTGGCTTGGGGCGTGACGTGATGTCGCTTGACGGCAAACCGCTCGCGGGTATCGTCGCTGGCGTGGCGGGCGGCGCGACCGCCAAAGTTTCGATGAACAGCGATGCCGGTCGCTCGGTGATCGCCGAATTCAACGGCACGCGCATCGCAGCGCGAGCGTGGCCGGTGGCGGGCAATCATGTGAGCTTGATTGAATTGCATTAGGCGCATCGATAAAAATTCATTTGCGGGGCGCATTGTGCCGTCGCGCGGCACCCGAACGTCCGCGACAGCCCTAGGATAAACCTGAAAAAATGCCTGATCTTTGAGTGCCTAGCGAGCGTTTTGGCGCGGCTCGGCTGCTCGGTGATGGGTGCTTCGGGGAACTCGCTCGGTTCCGGGCTCACCCGCTTCACACGCATTGCCAGCGCAATCGCCGGATTCTCCCTAGTGTTTAATTGCGTAAGTTAACGATAGTGTTACGAAGCTGCGAGCCCTTCACCTCGCGCTTGCGCCAGACGAAGGGGGTGGCATTCTCGTTGTAGG
>JAYVPF010000159.1:0-6040 GCA_043757535.1 Burkholderiales bacterium | reverse complement strand
AGCGTACGCCCTGGTACGTGAGCTCATTTGCCAAAAGCGCGAGCACCCTCATTGGTCACTTTTTGACAACGCAATGCGCCCCACAAATGAATTATTAGCGGTGCCCTAAAGCATCGGCCGCAGCGGCGCGGACTTCGGCAATGCAATCGCGCATGGTTGAATCTGTGGTCGATCAGGGAGGATAGACAACCCGGCGCGGAGTGCCTCTTAGAATCACAGCATGCGTCTATTCCGTCTTGCGAAAATTGTCAGCGCCTTCCATCGTTACGGTCTCGATGAATTCGTGCTCGCTGACGCGCCCAATCCCCTGTTGCGTGGCCTTGGCAAATTGCTCGGTTCGCGTACGCACGCCGAGCCGCGCGGCGAGCGGCTTCGCTTAGCGCTCGAATCTCTGGGCCCCATCTTCGTCAAGTTCGGGCAGGTGCTGTCGACGCGACCCGACCTGATTCCGCCGGACATTGCGGGCGAGTTGTCGTTACTACAAGATCGTGTGCCCCCTTTTTCGGCAGAAGACGTAAAAAAAATGCTGGAAAAGGCGTACGGACGCCCCGTCGACGAGGTATTCGCCAGTTTCAACTGGACACCGATTGCCAGCGCCAGCGTCGCGCAAGTGCATTTCGGCACGATTGAGCTAAAGATCGGCGATAGCTTCGAAAATCGCGATGTCGCCATCAAAATATTGCGTCCGAATATCAAGCCCGTGATCGAGAGCGATCTCGCTATTTTGCGGGTGCTCGCGGGGTGGGTTGAGCGATTCAGCGCCGATGGTCGCCGCTTGAAACCGCGTGAAGTCGTCGCCGAATTCGACAAGTATTTGCACGACGAACTGGATCTCGTGCGCGAGGCCGGTAACTGCTCACAACTGCGCCGCAACTTCACGGGTTCGCCTCTGCTCTACATGCCGGAAGTGCAGTGGGACTGGTGCGAACAAACCGTGATGGTGATGGAGCGGCTGTACGCCACGCCAGTCAATCAAATCGACAAACTCCGCGCGGCGGGTGTTGACATCAAAAAGCTCGCGCGTGATGGTGTGGAGATTTTTTTTACGCAGGTATTTCGCGATGGCTTCTTTCATGCCGACATGCATCCGGGCAACATCGCCGTGCGCACCAATCCAGAAAATCTGGGCCAGTACGTCGGCATGGATTTCGGCATCGTCGGCACCTTGAATGACAATGATCGTCGCTATCTGGCCGAGAATTTTTTGGCGTTTTTCCGCCGTGATTACCGTCGCGTCGCCACCGCGCATATCGAGTCTGGCTGGGTGCCGCCGGGCACGCGCGTGGATGAGCTTGAAAGCGCAGTGCGCAGCGTCTGCGAACCGATTTTTGATCGTCCGCTGGCGGACATTTCGTTTGGCAAAGTGCTGCTGCGACTGTTTCAGGTATCGCGACGATTTAACGTTGAGATCCAGCCGCAACTTGTGCTATTGCAGAAGACATTGCTCAACGTCGAAGGCCTCGGTCGTCAGCTCGATCCTTACCTCGATTTGTGGGCCACGGCGCAACCGTTTCTGGAAAAATGGATGCGCGATCAGGTCGGGCCGGAAGCAATGTGGCAGCGCTTGATTGAGCAGGCCCCCTATCTCTCATCGGCGTTGCCGCAAGTGCCACGTTTGATTCATCAGGCGCTGGAGCAACGTAGCCCGCCTGCCGCGCCCGTCGTGGTGCAGACGAGCAGCGGCTGGACGAATGTCTGGCTGGCGATTATTGCGATTTGTTTGCTGGCGATATTGGGGACGCTGTGGATTCCGTTGTTGCTGGAGTAGTGGACTCACGTGAACCCGCTGTCGCTTGATCAACCGTGGGGGCGTGGATACGACGCTCATCACACCCATGCGTTTGCCGACGGCAGCGCACTCGTTGCCCGAGAATTCGCAGAATTCGGTGAGTGGCCGAAACACGTCCTGCCGCGTGGTCTAGGTCGCAGTTATGGCGACGTTTGCGTCAATGACGGTGGCACTTTGCTGCACACGTTTCGCCGTGACCGTTTGCTCGCGTTTGATGAGACGCAGGGCATACTGACCTGCGAAGCGGGTGCGTCGCTCGCGGACATCGCCCAAGCGATGCTGCCGCGCGGATGGTTTCTGCCTGTTGTGCCGGGCACACGCTACGTCACAGTCGGTGGCGCGATTGCCAACGACGTGCATGGCAAAAATCATCACGTCAACGGCACATTCGGTCGCTTCGTTCGCGCGATCAAACTGTCGCGATCCGACTGGCGCGGCACCGCAATTTTGTCGCCAGCGGATGCCTTGTTTGGCGCAATGATCGGCGGACTCGGGCTCACCGGATTGATGCATGAGGCGACGCTTCAGCTCAAGCGCGTTCCCGGCCCCGGCATCGAGCAGGACACCCAACTTTTTGGCGGCGACGGCACGATTGACGACTATCTCGCGCTTGATGCGGCCAGCAAGGACTGGGAATACACCGTCGGCTGGATCGACACGCTCGACCCGAATCTGCGTGGCGTTTTCTTTCGTGGACGGCATTGCGATGGCCCGGACGTTTGGCTGGCACCGCAACCCGCCCGCTTGACTTTGCCAATGGATGCGCCGCGTTGGCTCCTGGGTGCATGGAGCGCGAAGACATTCAATTCGCTGTATTACCGCACGCAAGCGATGCGCACGGCGACACGGGAGACGATGCCGCTGTGGACATTCTTCTTTCCGCTCGACGCCGTGAACGCATGGAATCGCGCGTACGGCAAACGTGGTTTTGTTCAATATCAATTTGTTGTGCCGACTGTTGCGGCGCGTGAGGCCGTGCCAAAAATCCTCACGCATTTACGTGAAGCACAGGTTGCAAGTTACCTCGCCGTGATCAAAACTTTTGGTGACATGCCGTCGCCGGGACTGATGAGTTTCCCCACAGCAGGAACCACCGTCACGCTCGATATTCCAGCACCGGATGAGAGGGATCGTCGCGCGCTCGACCGCGCTGATGCGATGCTCGCCGACGCCGGTGGTCGCGTCTATCCGGCCAAGGACGCACGCATGTCCGCCACGATGTTTCAACGATTTTTCCCGCAATGGCGCGAACTGGAGGCAGCACGCGATCCCGCGATTTCGTCGTCTTTCTGGCGGCGCGTCACGCTTTCGCAGGACTCACAGGATTCAGCTCAATGAATAAAACTAACGTAGTCGTGGTGGGCGCAACGTCCGCTGTCGCGCAAGCGGCAATACGTATTTGGGCGAAGCGCGGCATGGAATTGACGCTCATCGCACGCAACGCAGGCGAGCTTCGGCGCATCGCAGCAGACGCCCGCGTGCGTGGCGCCCCTGCGATCGCCACCGTCGTCGGTGATTTGACCGACACCGCGTTCATCGTCGAAACCGTTCGCTCGATCGATGTGCCGCGCGTGGCGCTGATCGCCTATGGCAGTCTCACCGATTCAGCGCGTGCCGATGGCGATGTGGCCTATCTGGCCGCCGAGTTGCAGGCCAATTTCACAAGCGCAGCACTTTGGGCGCAAAGCCTCGCCGAGCGCATGGCCGCGGACAGCGCGTTGCACGCAAATGAGGGCGGCAGCATCGCCGTGATCTCATCGGTCGCCGGTGATCGTGGGCGCGGCAGCAATCACGCCTACGGTGCCGCCAAAGCGGGCCTCACGGCGTTCTGCTCCGGCCTGCGTTCGCGCATGGCGGCGCGCCGTGTGCACGTGGTGACGGTGAAGCCCGGCTTCATCGACTCGCCGATGACGGCGCACATCGCAAAAAAAGGCGCGCTGTGGGCGACACCGGACGCCATCGCCAAGGGCATCATCAACGCCATCGACAACAAACGCGACGTCGTCTACCTACCCGGGTTCTGGCGCTTGATCATGCTGATCATCACGCATGTGCCAGCAGGCATTTTCAAGCGACTAAAGTTCTAACAGCTTTTCCGCTAAAGCCATATTTAATCGGATCTAGGGGCGATAATATGAGTTTGTCGGATTTTGCAATAAATCAGCGCTAGCCCCTATGTAGAGGGTGTTACACGTAAAAGCTGTTAATAGGGCTGCGATTCAGCGGAACGAACGCCCTGTTTCGCCTCCGCAAGGTATGCTTTCGATATCAATTGTGTCTGACGGTAACACGGTAAGTTCCATGCACCGAAAATTTAAGCCCTGTGTTGCGCTCGCCGTCGTTTCAACACTCGCATTGGCTCTGCTAAGCGCGTGCGGCGGCGGGTCGGATGCGACTGTTCCGCCCGTCGTCGTTGCTCCAGACGCGCCTCGCGCCTGGAGTGGACCGCAATTGAGTGCCACATCGTTTGCATCGGACATCGCCGTCACCGCCCATGCAGATGCTTGTGGCGGCGTCAGTGTCGTCGGTATCAAAGGTACGAATTGGGTGGCGCAACGCTACTCCCCCAAAGGGGGTTGGCAAGCACCGCAAACACTGGTACCCAGCAATGCCGGACACTTTCAGCGGCTCGATGTAGGTGGGGTGCCGCACTTTTTCTATCGTGACAGCACAAACTGGGTTCGCGCTGCATTCGATTGTGCAAGCAATGCATGGGAACTGTCGGTCGCATTTCCGGTCGAGTATTGGTCGGCACAACAACCTGATGTGGGGCCGTTCCCGTTTCCGGTGACAGTAAGCGAAACCTTCGAACACACCCTGCTGGCAGCCACGGTGTTGAGTGATAACAGTACGATTGCATTGCGCGAGTTTCGCGGCGGCGCGTGGTCTGCCGCCACCACGATGAGGGCATTCAACACCGCCGCGTCCGGCTCAACGCTGGTGAGCTACCTATCGAGCCTTTCGGTCGTCCGCTCGCGCGACGGGGACGCCGCATTGCTCGACCGCGGCCCGCTATCTCAAAACATAGCCTTTCGCGCAAAATCTGCTGGAGACTTTGCCGTCATCTCGGACACGCGCGGTTGTTTGGGCCATTTTTGTTTGGGCTATGCGAACTACTTCGCGCCGCGCCTTGAGCTGGATGGTTCTGCGACAACCTTTTTAGGCACCAGTTTTGGCTTGGTGAAACCCGATTGGCTTCGAGCAACCGCAACGGGCCTGCAATCGCTGCTTGCGAACTCACCGACGTGGCTGGCGAATGGTGAGACTGTCCGGTTAGTGCGGCCTGACGGTGTTGCGCAATGGGTTGCCGCAGATCCAAACTCACCCAGCGCCATGATTTACGAAGGCGGCGCAACAGCCACCTGGATCAACTTGGCTTCCTTCGAGAGCTTTGCATGCCGTCTTGCGGGTTGTCGCGCGTTTTCCAGCCCTGAAACGGGGCATGTCGCAACACTCCTGAACCCAGCCGATACGCCCGTCCGCAGTCCACAAATTGCGATCAGCGATCGCACCGGCAGCAATCGCTGGGAAGGCTCGTTTTCGCGCAGTCTGGGCGACGTTTGGGCGGCGGGGCCTAATGCCACGATCACTGGCAACGGAATCATGCGGCCTATCACCTATCGTGCCACCGCAAGCTCCGAGATCATTATGGCAACGTTGACGTCAATGCGCTCAACCGGCGAGACTGACGTCACGCCGTTTGCGCTCTGGAAATAGTTTCCCGCTTAGGAAACGCTGTTTGATTCCATCGGCCATCCTTAGCTTGGCGAAGGATCAGGTGACATGCCATGAATTCAATGACTTGCAATCGTCCTTGTGGGCCACCTGATCCTTCGCCAAGCTCAGGATGACATTGATCAGCGTTTTCGTTAAGACTTCGCTGCGGATCCTAAAAAGTGATGGACATGCCCCGTATGATTAGTAATTTTTTGCGGTGCGATTGAACCTACGAGCATCCCGGCGAACGCGGCGAGAATGCCCGCGAGTTGCTGCGGAAATACTTCGCCCCAGCCCGGCACGGTCATGAACAAAAGCCAAGTGCCGATGCCGAGAACGATCGAGGCAAGCGCGCCCTGCGTAGTCGCGCGCTTCCAGTACAAACCGAACACCAGCGGCACGAATGCGCCGACGAGCGTGACCTGATACGCGCCAGACACCATGTCGTAAATTTTGGTGCCGCGCGAGGCCATCGCGTAGCCGAGCACGAACACCGAGAACAGCAGCACGGTGACGCGCATCGCTTTGAGTGTC
>JAYVPF010000158.1:0-6041 GCA_043757535.1 Burkholderiales bacterium | reverse complement strand
ACGCGCGCGGCGATACCTGCGCGCTCAAGATCAGCGCCAGTCGGTGCGCCCGCCAGCAGCAAGGCAGATGCACGCAAGCGCGGCGCGTGGGCGGCAGCCAGGAGGGTCTCCTCGCTAGTCGGCGCGATCATCGCGTCCACGTCGTTCTCAAGCAGCAATTTGTCTACGTTCGCCACCGCGTCTGCAGCGCGACCCGAGTCATCAAGCTGCGCAAACGAAATGCGCCGACCCCGCACGCCACCCCGCGCATTCACTGCATCGAAATAGGTGCGAATGCCATTAGAAAAATCCTTGCCCAGGTTGGAAAGCCCAGATAAATCCAGTGTCTGCGCCACCACAATGTCTTTGGCCGCAACCGGAAAAGCCAAACAAAAACCAGCCGCCACGCACAGCGCGGCACGCAAACCATTCATGCAAATCCCGAAACAAAAAACATCGAGGCGCAGGGCGCACCACGACAGGTTGGGAATTGTCCTGGGGGATTGTTACGGGGTGAAGACGCAGTGCAGTTTGTTTGGGCGCACACAGGTCAAAACACTGTCAGGTACGCATATGGCTTTTGGCTGTAACCATTGTTTGATTAGGGCTAGTCGTCAATACGGTGATAAGTCGACTTTATGCATAAACTGGTTCTAGGCCCTTATTAAATGCGGCTATCATAAAAAAGCTGAATGAGAAGAATCATGACGCGGACGCTGAATGAGCCGTTAGACTGTGCTCCGCCAACGCTATTCCGCGCCGGGCAAAACCGCAATCTCCGCGAGCCGAAATGACCGAACCCACCATCACCTGCCCAAATTGCAAGACCGAGATTCGCCTCACAGAATCGCTCGCCGCACCGCTGGTTGCTGCGACGCGAACGCAGTTTGAGCGACAACTCGCACAAAAGGACACTGACATCGCCGCGCGCGAGCAAGCCCTTCGCGACAAGGAAAAGCAGGTTGCCGAGGCAAGACGAACGCTCGACGAGCAGGTCAACGATCAAGTTGCCACGCAACTGAAATCCGAGCGTGCGCGAGTCATCGCTGAGGAAAGTAAAAGAGCCAAGCTCGCCAGCGCAGCGGAGCTGGACGCCAAGGCGAGCGAACTGACTGAACTGCATAAAGTGCTAAAGGGGCGCGACGAGAAACTGGCCGAAGCACAACGCGCACAAGCCGACATCATCAAGAAGCAGCGCGAACTTGACGACGCCAAACGGGAGCTGGAACTCACCGTCGAAAAGCGCGTGCAAGCGGGGCTCACCGAAGTGCGTATGCAAGCCAAGCGCGAAGCGGAAGACGGACTCAAGTTGAAGGTCATGGAAAAGGATCAAACCATCGCCTCCATGCAGCAAAAGATTGAAGAGCTCAAGCAAAAGGCGGAGCAAGGTTCGCAGCAGTTGCAAGGCGAAGTACAGGAACTTGAGCTGGAAAATTTGCTGCGCGCCAAGTTCCCGTACGACGTGATCGAGCCGGTGCCGAAGGGCGAGTTCGGCGGCGACGCTTTGCAACGCGTGAACAGTCAAAGCGGTCAGGCCTGCGGCACCATCCTCTGGGAATCAAAGCGCACCAAAAACTGGAGCGACGGCTGGCTGGTCAAGCTACGCGAAGATCAGCGCAGCGCGAAAGCCGAGGTGTCTGTGCTGGTGAGTCAGGTGTTACCGAAGGGCGTGGAGGCGTTCGACGTGGTTGACGGCGTTTGGGTCACCAGCCCGCGCGCTGCACTGCCTGTCGCCACGATTCTGCGACAAACGCTTATGCAGGTCAGCATGGCGCGGCAAGTAACCGAAGGCCAGCAAACCAAAACCGAAATGGTCTACCAATACCTCACAGGCCCTCGCTTTCGCCATCGCGTCGAGGCCATCGTCGAAGCGTTCTCGTCGATGCAAGAAGACCTCGACAAAGAACGCAAAGCCATCATGAAGCAGTGGGCAAAACGTCAAGAACAAATCGAGCGCGTGATGGGTGCAACCGTTGGCATGTACGGCGACTTACAAGGAATCGCAGGGAAATCTTTGCAGGAGATTGAGGGGTTGGAGTTGACGGCGCTGAGCGCGGACATTGGCGAGGCATAGCTGCGCCGCGAATACAAATGTAGGGCTATGTGCTTAGGCAAGGGATACGCGACCGTGTTGCCTCGCTATCGTCCCATGATGATGATAGGTGTTCCCACTCGTTGCGCAACCATCTGAGCTACAGGCGTGTATAGATCAACTTCCGTCTTTGGCGTTCTGATCGAAATGAGCAGGCTGTACCGCGCCGGAAGGTCGTAGCGTTCGAGCGCCTTGCGCTCGCGCCACCAGCCTGATGCTGGATAAACGGCGATGAAGTTGCGACTCGCAAGTTCAGCAGCGGTGCCGTGCCAAACATCCTGATGCAAGGAGCCGCGACCTCGCTGTTGATCACCGAGCAACCATTCAGAGTCTTTGCTTTCAATGGGATCGCCGTCGTCTTCTCGCGTTGCGGCGGCATTGATGCGTGCTACGAAGTCCGCGGTGGTGAGGTCGAGGGGTCGTTGCACGTCAAAGCGCAAACGGTGCGAGGGGTAATGGAACTTTGATCCCATGCCGCGCGCCGACGGGTTGGGTTCGATGAAATAAGACAAAGTGACACGCAATTCGACCTTAGTGTCGGAGGGTAGATCCATCAACTGTCGCTTCGGCCACGGCAGCGCATGCAGATTCATGTCGCGATTGATGATTCCCTTGTTCTTAATACTTTGGTCTTTTTGATAAGGGTGGACGCTGTCCTCAACGATAAGCGTTAGTGAATTTCCCGCGCTCCACATCGCTTGATCGAGATTCGGTACGCCCCAACCACAATGGCGAATCAGGTTCGCATAGTCCGCTTTGGTCGACGTTTTGTGGCTGGACAGGTACTCCGCTTTCATCGCCTCTGTCCAATTTGCAGAGTGAACGATCAACGCTCGAATGGTTTCCGGTCGCAACGCGGGATAGGCGGCCATTAACTGAGCTGCCATGCGAGCGCCCAACGCGGAGGCAGCACTTGTCGCGTTAGTCGTTGTCAACAACCTTTCGAATGGTTGATTGTGTGCTGTTACAAGGCACAGGCTTGAGACACTCGCCGAACCAATCGCGCTCTTGCCAGCGTTACCGCCTTCAAAGACCACGTCAGGCTTCAACGGCCAAGCCTTGTCCCACGTGGATGATGTCGTGGTGTAACGGCTCAGCCCACCGGCTGGCGCGATAGGTTGCCAGTTCTGCGAGTCGCTTTCAGTGATGTTGACTTTGTTGGTGCAGGCACCGACTGTGAGGGCGTTCCACGATTGAGCAGGATCGCGAATTCCGTTCGTGGAAAGACTGTCTGGATACTTGCTCCACGCGCTCTCATTCTCAGTATTCCCCGCCGCGAGCACGAACAAGCGTGGAAACTGTCCATCGCCGTCGTAGTCACTCGCCAGCGCATCAACGGTAGAAGACCAAACGGACGGTCTACCTCGATCACGTCCGTCGGACGAAGTCACTGCGGACGTAAAAACGCGGGGCCGAGTAGGTGCCGAAACTTCTGGACGACTCACTGCCTCGGCGAACAAATAGCCGTGATGTTTGGCGTCGCCCTCATTCGCGCCTTGCGTCGGCGTGAGTTTGCTGGACTCCAGTCGGTGAGTCACGATCACGGGCAAACTAGAAACCAGTAAGTCGCCTAAGTCACCGTATGCCGCAAGACCAGCTAACCCTGTGCCGTGATTCGCCTGATCGTCCGTCCCCCAAGCAGGAAATACAGTGTGTAAATCATCGCTCGCGATGAGGGGAGTGAGAAGCGGATGGCCCCGATTCACGCCAGAATCCAGCAGGCAAACGCGAGGAACAGTATCAGTCGCCAACGGTGGATTGAGCTTTGCCAACGTTTCATCGACCCACTCCTGCTGTTCTAGCGGCGGCATGCTGTAGAACTCAGCTGTGTCTTTCGCCTTGCGCAATTCCGCCACACAGTTAAGAGTCATGACGGATCGCGTCAACTGTTGCTGCGAGCCGTACATCAGCAAAACGGTGCGCTCGGGAAAATTGATTTGATGTTCGTTGACAATGCATTCCGCCAAAGCAGCGAGCTTGCGAAAATCGGAAACGACCAGCTCACGCCTGCCGCGCACTGGCAGCCATACCTCCCACCAAAAGGGTTCTGTCTGATCCGGCGGAAGTTCAAGCTCGTCAGTCCAAAGTGCGCGTAATTCCGAAGCGCGAATGGAGGCAATGGTGTTGATCAGTGCGTGATGATCTAGCGACAGTTTTCCGTCTTTGCCTTTCTTCTCTGCCAGATACGCTGCCACGTACTTCTCGAAGTGATCGAGCATGCCGTCCGGGACGAAGACATTCGCGATAGTCGCGTCACCATCTTCTTTGACGCTCAGCACTTCAATGTGCTTACTTGGGTCGCGGCTGCGTTCGTTGCTCAGACTTTCAAAGGCCAGTTTGACATCGGGTAGTCCAACGAATTGGATTTGCAGACCGAGTCCACTTTCCAGCCCAAACTCCTTTTGAGCCGCTATGGCCCGCGTAGAAATTTCGTGGAGCATCGCGAGATCAGTCCGAAGAGCCGCACCACGTGTTGCGCGGTCAAGCTGATTCAGCTCGGTTGCCTTGCCACCACCCGCTGAACGTGCAGTGAACGGCTGAGCCGTAGATGTATTGGTGAGTACGAGGTGCGGACGCTTATCGCTTGCTTGAGACGGCATGGCTAGCGCAAGTGCGGCGTATTGACCATGAGTTTCTGGTTTACAAGCCGACGCTCTTCCAGAGCGCGCTCAAGTACGACACGCTGCACCTTAGACTGGTCGTGCATGATCGCATCCTTGATGGCAGCATCCACAGCGCGGCAAATCTCGGCGTAACTCAAGCCCTTTGCGATTTCTGCCAGGCCGTTTTTCTTGAACGGTTTGGGAGCGAACAAACCTAGACGTGATCGAATCAGATCGAGTGCTTGCACAGGCGTTGGCAAGTGATATTCGACGACATCATCAAAACGCCGAAACAGCGCGTAATCGAGCACTTCAGCATGGTTCGTCGCGGCAATGATCAGGCTATTGGAACGATCCTGTTCAATCATCTGCAGGAAGCTATTCAACACGCGGCGAATTTCTCCTACGTCGTTGCCCATGCCGCGTTGCGATCCGATCGCATCGAACTCATCAAAAAAGTAGACGCCGCGGAGGTCTGCAATAGCGTCAAACACCTGCCGCAGTTTCGAAGCGGTCTCACCCATGAATTTGGTGATTAATGAATCGAGACGCACCAGAAACAACGGGATGCCGAGCTCGCCCGCCAGCGCAGATGCTGTCATCGTCTTGCCCGTTCCCGGCGGGCCGACCAACAGCAGCTTGCGACGAGGCGACAGCCCGTGCTCTTTGATGCGAGCCAGCAGGCGCTGCTCCTTGATGATGCGGTTTAGCTGGGACGAGGCTTGCTCGTCGAGCACCATGTCCGAAAGCCGACACGCCGGATAGCTAACCGTCAGCAGGTTGGCCAACTCACCACGCGGTTTGCTCGCACTGCCAATTGGAATCAGCTTGCCGCTACCATCCTGACCGAGCCGCGTTTTCGCCGAATCAATCATGTCGCGCAGCTCTTCCGCCAGCTTGCCATGACCCAGTCGGGCTTCGTGCGCGGCCATTTGCATTGCGACAGAATAAAAGTGCCCGTCGTCGCGACTAATGTGCGACTTGATAAGCGCTTTCAGTTGCTCGGAGCTGGCCACAGTGTTCTCAATTTACGTACTAAGGGATGGTAACAAACCCGCTGTTAAAAGTTGGCCCAAGTTCGCTTTCAGCGAGTTTTTGGCTGATGCCAAACACAAATCCATGCAACGTGCCTGCCGCGCCGAAATCGAGTTCGTTGCCGTGCAGGAGATCATGACTAAGCTCGATTCTCAAATTGCCGTACGTTACTTATGTTGGTGACGGTGATGCCCCGCAGCAGGCTTACGTCAACGTTGCACGCAGGACTTTAATGTTGCCAGCAACGCGTTGTGCGGGCTTGCAGAATGCAGTGTCAAAGGTGAGCATGACGCCGCGCGACTGGCTGCGTGCGAGGTGCATAGCGTCGGCAA
>JAYVPF010000157.1:0-22978 GCA_043757535.1 Burkholderiales bacterium | reverse complement strand
ATCGGGCTTGATCTCGACCGTAGGAGTGGGCGGCGCGGTGGGTACGATGGACGCGGGCGGCAACGCGGCGGGCGGCTCGACGCGCGGGATCGGCGGATTAAGTTCGTCGGCGCGCGGAATCGGTGACGATGCGTTCACCGTGACTGTGGTCGTCTTCGGCGCGTCGGACGTACGTTGCTCGGCGGGACGTGGCGTGGCCTCGGATACCGGCGTGGCGGGTGTTTCGCGCGGCATCAGCCGCGTTTTCATGCGGGTGCTTACGTCCTGCTGCGCATCCCTGGTCGGCGCGCGCCAGCCAAAGCTGTCACCGCCGACCTGAACGGTCAACACCGCGAGATGAATCAACAACGAAATACCAACACCCCACAGCAAGCCGCGCTGCGCGTTGGCTTGCATGTCACGCGCAATAGCGCGGATGTCGGTGATGGCGGCGGTCAAAGTTCTAACAAATTCACGGTAGGAGCGGCTCTGCCGCGACCGGGGTGTACCTAACAATGCGGGGGTCGCGGCAGAGCCGCTCCTACAAAAGCGCGGACACGAATTTCAAGAGTGTATGCGGCGACGCCTATTTGATGTCACTTGGTGTTAGCCTTCTTTTAAACATTACGAATGCAAAAGGAGTGCAGCATGAGTAACCGAGACGACGACAAAAAGTTCACGCGGCGATCACAACAGTGGTTCGGCAAGCTCGACAAGGACGGCTTCGCGCATCGTTCGTGGATGAAAAATCAGGGCCATCCGAACGACGTGTTTGACGGTCGCCCGGTGATCGGCATCTGCAACACCTGGAGCGAACTCAACCCGTGCAACGCGCATTTCCGCGAGATCGCTGATTTCGTGAAAAAAGGCGTGTGGGAGGCCGGTGGCTGGCCGCTGGAATTCCCGGTCATGTCCACCGGCGAGGTGCTGATGCGCCCCACGGCAATGCTGTACCGCAACCTCGTCAGCATGGATGTGGAAGAAAGCATTCGCGGCAACCCGATTGACGGCGTGGTGCTGCTCATGGGTTGCGACAAAACGACGCCGTCGCTGGTGATGGGTGCGGCGTCGTGCGACATTCCAACCATTGGTTTATCGGGCGGGCCGATGTTGAACGGTCGCTACAAAAACGAGATTCTCGGCAGCGGCACCGGCGTCTGGCAGATGAGCGAAAAAGTGCGCGCGGGCACCCTGCGGCTTGAAGAATTTATGGACGCCGAAGCGGGCATGCACCGCAGCAAGGGCCATTGCATGACGATGGGCACGGCGAGCACGATGGCGTCGATGGTCGAGTCGCTCGGTCTGTCATTGCCGGGCAATGCGGCGATTCCAGCGGTGGATGCGCAACGTTATCGCCTCGCGCAACTCACGGGGCGGCGCATCGTGGAGATGGTGCATGAGGACATGCGTCTCTCACACATTCTCACGCGCAAAGCGTTTGAGAATGCGATCAAAACG
The DNA here is from genome assembly GCA_043757535.1 of Burkholderiales bacterium. Taxonomy (GTDB): domain Bacteria; phylum Pseudomonadota; class Gammaproteobacteria; order Burkholderiales; family Casimicrobiaceae; genus Casimicrobium. Next base: position 21,541 of record JAYVPF010000157.1, on the reverse strand, counting down.
CTGGCAGCGATTGGCGGCAGCACCAACGCCGTGATCCATCTGCTGGCGATGGCCGGACGCATCGGCGTGCCGCTCAAACTTGATGATTTCGAGCTCGGTTCCGCCATGCCAAACTTGGTCGACATTCAGCCGAGTGGCAAACATCTGATGGAAGATTTTTACTATGCGGGCGGGCTGCCGACGGTGCTGAAATCCATCGGCGATTGGCTGCACAAGGATGCGATCACCGCGAACGGAAAAACGATTTGGGACAACGTGAAAGACGCAGAGAACTTCAACGCCAGCGTCATTCGCCCGCTCGACAATCCGTTCATGGCCAACGCCGGCATCACCATCCTGCGCGGCAATCTCGCGCCAAACGGTGCCGTGATCAAGCCGAGTGCCGCCACAGCAAAACTCCTGCAACATCGCGGCAAAGCCGTCGTGTTCGAAACCATCGAAGAGCTGCACGATCGCATCAACGACGAATCGCTCGACATCGACGAAAACAGCGTGATGGTGCTCAAAAACTGCGGCCCAAAAGGCTACCCCGGCATGGCCGAAGTCGGCAACATGCCGCTGCCACCGAAAGTGCTGCGCAAAGGCATCTCGGACATGGTGCGCGTGTCCGACGCCCGCATGAGCGGCACCGCGTACGGCACCGTCGTGCTGCACGCCGCGCCCGAAGCCGCAGCCGGCGGCCCGCTCGCGTTCGTGCAAACAGGCGATTGGGTCACGCTGGACACCGCGGGTCGGAAGCTTTCGATGGAGGTTTCAGACGCCGACCTCGCCCGCCGCAAAGAAGGCTGGACACCGCTCAAGCCACCGCTAGATCGCGGCTATTGGAAGCTCTATATCGATCATGTGCTTGGGGCAGATACCGGGGCGGATCTGGACTTTTTGGTTGGGAAGTCGGGGACGCCGGTGCTTAGGGAGAGTCATTGATTTGCTCCCTATCCCGCAGCGCGAGAGGATTAAGGTGAGGGCAGTTGCTCATCTTTCGCAGTGAACTTCCTGACGAAGCGCAAACACACGCGCTGCGTCAGACCAAACGCCACTCCGCGATGTATAGTTCTTGCATGAATCGTGACGAAGCGCTAGCTGTACTGACGAAACTGAAGCCGCAACTGCAAAAGCAATTCGGCGTGAGTGAACTCGCGTTATTCGGGTCTGCGGCACGCGACGAGTTGCGGCCCGACAGCGATATTGATGTGCTGGTCAAGTTTGATGACGTCGCATCCTCCACGCGCTACTTCGGCGTACAGTTTGCAATTGAGGATGCGATGCGGATGCCCGTTGATCTGGTTACTGAGACCGCTCTGCGGCGCGAACTCAGGCCCTACGTTGAACGAGAACGCATTCGTGTTTGAGCGGGCTTGGAATCTCTACATCAAGGAAATGCTGGAATTCTTGCGGCACTTCGTGCCTTGTGGTGGCGAAACAGTTAGGGCACTCATATGACCAGCACAGAAGGCTTGCCCGCGCATCAGTTTGAGAAAGTTGTTCTCATTCATGGGATTCGTACTCAAGCATCGTGGTTCGAGATGGTTGCTTCGGTGCTTAGAGATCAATGTGGGCTGAGCATTACACCGTTGCGGTATGGGTACTTCGACGCGTTCAGGTTTTTGCTACCGGGGCTGACTCGAAAGCGCCCCATTGAAATTGTGGCGAGAGAACTTCGCAGTGTGTTGCAAAATTATCCCCCGGGTCGAGTTTTAGTGATTGCACACAGTTTTGGGACTTACATCATCACCAAAGTTCTCAGTGAGAACCCTGACATATGTTTGGGCGGTCTGATTATGTGTGGTTCAGTGGTAAGCGAAGAATTTCGTTGGGACATAAACGGTAGATCAATTTCTAAATCAAGAATTGTCAATGAGTGCGGTGATAGAGATATATGGCCCAACCTCGCGAAAAGCCTTAGCTGGGGGTACGGTGCGACCGGCAGGTTCGGTTTCGGAGTAGATGCTGTCAGGGATCGATTCCACGATCTGAGTCACTCAGAATTTTTTTCGAAAGAGTTTGTCCTTACGTACTGGGTGCCATTGACAAGGAACTGGGAGATTGTCGCGCCTCAATACGAGAATCAACGGGGTATCGGGCCGTGGTGGCTGGGAATGTTGTCGGTGTTCCCGGTCAAAACGGTGCTACTTGCTGCAGTTATTTTTCAAGCCTACGTAGTTGCTTCGCCGTTCATTCCGACTAAGACCGCATCTGGTGCGGCTTCACAAGTAGCAACGAGTGACGCCGTAAGCCGAGATCAGAACAATGACTTCAGGATCGTGCCCTCGCTAGACTTAGCCGTAAAAACGGAACTCGTTGTGAAGCGAGATCAGCTACAGGTCTCACTGGCAAGTCTTACTCAGCAAGAAACACCGATCACAGCAAACGGTTACTTTAATCTTGTTGTGCCACCAAATCAGTCGCTGGCTCAGGCAGCGCTTCACCCTGAAATAGCTACTCAGGCTGGCGTGACGTTGAAGACGGCTTTTCAGCCAAACCTGTACTTGAGCGTCCAAGCGGAAGCGATTGAAAATATCAGGAGTATTGACTTAATTGGGTGCAACATCGCATTAATTGTCAAACGAAAAGAGAAGGCCATTATGTTTTGGTCGTCGGAGTCGGACGCGTCACGCCAGTACATTCCCGTAAACGTCGATTTAGATAGCCTAAATACAATCGCCTTAAGACAAGTGGGCAAGGATGTCACAGCTTTCATAAATGGGGAAGTTGTTGGGACTTATCACATCCTCAGCGGAGCTCATAAGTGTTCGCCTGCACTTCAGTTCAAAGTTTTGCCTGGCACCACAGGACAAGCTTTTTTTCAAGGCTTAGCTGTTTACGAATTTCGTTAGCCCGCCACACAGACGATGCGGTATGGCCATCGCAAAAGTTGTCCGCAAAACGAAACTGCACGAAGCGAACGACGACGTGCGCGATGTGGCGTATTGGTTGTCGCGTCCGGTAGCCCGCGTAGGGCGGAACGCTTGCGGTTCCGCCGAATGTGGTCGTGATCGCTACGATGGCGGAACCCCTTCGGGTGTCCGCCCTACCCATTCGCTTACCGTAGGGGTTATCGTTCAAGCCCCACAAAATAGCAGGGGACGAAAGTGCGCGCTTCGTATCACGTTGCACCATTGCCACCGCTCTCACCACATGCGAAAATGCCCCATGGCTATCGCATAAGTAATTCGTAAAACCACGCTGCACATCGCGAACGACGACGTGCGCGATGTGGCGTATTGGCTGTCGCGTCCGGTGGCGGAGCGGCTTGCGGCGGTTGAAGCGCTGCGTCAACCTGTCATGGAGGCTTTGCCACTTGCTGAGCAAAGACTTCAAAGAGTTTATCGAGTTACTACTCTCAAACAAGGTTGAGTTACTTGTCAGGCATGGTCGCTCGCCTGCCCTGCGCCGAATGCTCTTCGCGTTGGTTATAGTTCGCTTATGAACCGCGCCGACGTTATTCACGCACTCACGAAATTGAAACCGCAACTGCGCGCGCAGTTCGGCGTACGCGAACTTGCGCTGTTTGGGTCGGCGGCCCGCGATGAATTGCGGTCGGATAGCGACATTGACGTACTGGTTGAGTTCGATGCGCCCGCCACGTCATCGCGCTACTTCGGCGTTCAATTCGCCATCGAAGATGCGCTGGCAATGCCGGTTGATCTGGTGACGGAGAAAGCCCTGCGAGCCGAGTTGCGCCCATACGTCGAGCGGGATCGCATTCGTGTCTGAGCGCGAGTGGCGGCTCTACCTCGATGACATGCTGCAATTTGCGCAGCACGTTTTGCTCTACACCGAAGGATTCGATCAGGAACGCTTTGTAGTGAGTGGGCTGAACTACGACGCAACGCTGCGCAAACTTGAACTGATTGGCGAGGCAGCGAATCAGATCCCCGAAACCATCCGCAACACCATGCCGCAGATTCCGTGGCGGCAAGTGATTGCGACACGCAACCGCATCGCGCATGGGTATCTTGGTCTGGACAACGATACGCTGTGGAGCATCATTCGCGACGACGTGCCAGCCCTCATTCGTGAACTTGAGGCGGTCTTTTTAGCCGGTGTAGGGCGAAACGCGCACGGTTCCGCCGAATGAGGTAGCTTTTGTGGCAATGGCGACGATGGGGAAACCCCTTCGGGTGTCCGCCTCGCCGTCGCGCTCACAGCAGATTTACAATCTGCGCATGGACGTCACTACATCTCGCATCAGCATCAACCCTGAAATCCGTTTCGGCAAGCCTTGCGTGCGCAACACGCGCATCACGGTGGGTGACGTGCTGGGCTGGCTGGCCTCGGGGATGACATTCGACGAAATACTTTTTGATTTCGAGCAGTTGACGCGCGAAGACATCCTTGCCTGCTTGATGTACGCGGCTGAGCGCGAGCAACACACAGCACGCATCCCCATCGCGGCGTGAAGCTGTTGCTTGACGAGAATCTGTCGCGCAGGCTGGTTGCGGCGCTTCAGGATTTGTATCCCGGTACCACGCACGTGGAACTCGTTGGGCTAGACGGCGCGGCTGATCTTGCCATTTGCGATTACGCAGGCGAGCACGGCTTTGTGATGGTGACCAAGGACGTTGATTACGACCAGATCATCGCGTTGCGTAATTTCAATCCGAAACTCATCCGCCTGACGCTTGGCAAAACGAGCCACGCGGCGACGCTGCACGCGTTACGTTCGGCTGCGCCAGAAATCATCGCGGCACTGAATAATCCGAATCGCGGGATAGTCGAGCTGGGGTGACGGGCATAAAAAAGCCGGGTTGCCCCGGCTTTTTATTTGCGCGTTTGACGCTGGCGAACTAAGCCGCCTTTTTGCACGCTTCGCGAAATTCTTTGCGGGCTTTGCCGTGCAATTTTTGTTCGTCGGCCTTCGCGGAACACTCTTTTCCTTTTGCTGTTTTTGCGACGAAAGGCTTGGCCGGTTTCGCGGCGGCTTTCGTTTTAGCGTTGGCCGCCGGTGCGTCTTTGCTGGTGGCGGCGGGCGCGGCTGTTGTAGAAGCAGGCGCTGCGGGGGCGGCGGCAGCTTTAGGCGCGACCACAGCGGCGGGAGCCTGAGCGAACGCAGCGGTTACGCTGAACAGGGCAGTTGCGACGAGTGCTGAGATTGCGACGTTATGTGACTTCATGGACTGGTTGCCTTTGGGGTGTTCGGTTGAATACGTTAAGCCTGCGTTATCAACGCCCGATGTGTTGGTGCGTTGACGACGCACGAGTGGCGTTGATCCACGGGCGAAATTGAAAGGGCAGGCGACCGTACGCAACTCAGCTTGGTACATTGCCCTCTTCGACTAACGGGGAACGTCATGCGCTCATCCACTTTCCGCCATCGGCTGCGCGCTGCCGCGACGCTTATGGCCGCACTTTCAATCACGGCTGCGCTGGCGCAGACGCCTGCTCCTGCGGTACCGGCAGCGCCCGCTGCTCCGCCCGCGCCCAATACGACTGGGCCGCGCGGGACGGGCGTCGATAACCTGCTGATTGCGGCGGTGGCGTGGAAGCAGACGGCGGCGGAATATCGCGCGCTGTATCACCAGGGCTACAACGTGGCGCGGATGCATCTGGAGCTGGCGCTCGCGAAGCGCAAGCCCGGTGACCGGCCGCTGGCGGTGGTAAGCGATGTGGACGATACGATTTTGCTGCCGCTGGCTTACTGGGGGCACATGGTCAATCGCAATATGGATTTCTTCGACGACCCGATCTGGGACGAGTGGATTCCGAAAAATCAGATGATGCTGGCGCCCGGTGCGCGGGAGTTTTTTGATTTTTGTGCAGCAAACGGCGTTGAGGTGTTCTACGTGACGTCGCGCGATCAGGGCGAGAAGACTTTCGACTTTGCGATGGAGCATTTGCGCATCGCGAAGCTGCCGAACCTTGATGCCAAACACGTGACGGTGCTGCGCGACACGTCCAACAAACAGCCGCGACAGGACGAGATCGCGAAGACGCACGACATCGTAGTGTTTCTGGGCGATTCACTGAACGACTTTCGGCGCAAGTACTACACGAAGGATGTCGACGAGCGCCTGAAGCTGATGGAATCCGACAGGAACGAATACGGTCGCCGCTACATCGTGTTTCCAAATCCGACCGACGGCCATTGGATGCGCGCGATATTCGGTAACAGCGAGCCGCCACCAAGCGACGCGAACCGCGAAATTTTCAAGAAGGCGGCGACTCGCATTGCATGGGACGGGAAGTAGAGGCCCATTCGAGAAGAGGCGCGCTTTCGATGCTCGTCGACAGTCATCTCCGTTTGCGCGCATTCGCTGTACTCCGGGTCGTCGACTAAAGGGCAGCTTTAAACATTGTCGAATCGATCCGAGCGTGAAATACTGCGCGTCTGCGATGGGTCTGCCGCAATTGATTTGACGAACTTGCTCACCTCACGATGCCCACGACGAGGTGAGCACAAGCTAATGTTTGGGAGCTTGCCGTGCTTACGAAACACTTGATCAGAGTTTCTGCCTCAGCGGCCTTGTTGCTGCTTACCGGTTGCAGTACCGTTATCGTAGAGCGCAGCAGCGCCATCGCAACGACCGGCTTGGCGTATGCGGCGACGTTGCAAAAAGTCAATGAATTCGCACTCGATGAATCTATCAACAGCACCGCTGATGCGTTGGCCTCGACTCCGGTCGCCGGAACGTTGAATGGCCTGACTAGCGCTGCCAATAACCTGAAAGAGCGTCAGCGTTTGGTCGCGGCTTACGGCGAGTTTCTAAATACGCTGGCGGATTATTTCGCCAATCTGGAAGCCTTCGCCAAATACGATGCGGCGGGCGCGAATTCCAAGGCGATTGACGGCGTGGTCGACAAGCTGAATTCCGTTCAGAAGACGCTTGGGAATACCGAAATCTCGGCAGAAAAAAAGACCGCCATCAGCGGGGTCGTTGGCCTCATTTCGAAGCAGGCGCACGCGTCGGTGCTGAAGGCGCGGCTGGAGAAAGATGCGGAGCCGATTGCAACTGCGCTGGCGCTTTCTTCCGCGGCGCTGGATCAACAAATTAGTTGGGTCGAAAAGCCGATCCAGTTGCAGCGCGACATGGACTGGGCGCGAAACGTAGTGCAGCCATACACCAATCCGGCGCGGGAACAGCCGCTCACGGCGGCGTGGAAAACATCATTCGCGACGTTGATCAAGCAAGCGCCAAAAGTGCAGCTTTTGATCGACGCAAAAGCCGCCGGCGAAAAAATGGAAGCGGGCTGGCGCGATGTACTGCGTGGCAACTACAGTCTGGACGAAGTGCGCAAGAGCCTCGCTGATATTCAATCGGCACTTGACGTTCTGATCACGGTTAAGGCCGCGACGAAATAGCGTCGTCTCCAGCTTCCACAAGGAAAGGTATGCAATATGGCTAAAGCAGCAAACGGGCCCACTCAGGGCGATGCCGATAAAACGGCGCTGATCGATGCGGTTTGGGAAACCTATACGTCGCTGAGGATGCTCGACGTCAGCGCGATGACGTTGCCGCAAAAAAAGCAGTATGTGGCGCAAATTGAGGAAGTGCTGAACGCGCACATCGCGCTGGAAAACGCGAATTTTGCGGTGCTGGTGGGCGACGCCGCGAAACAAATGAAGAGCCTGAAAAAGCAGGCCGTTGAGGTACAGAACTCGCTGGAGGGGTTCAAAACCATGGCTCAGGTGCTCAACATTGTGGGTGATGCGTTGGGCGTTTTCGAGAAGATCGTCGCTTTGGTTCCGAAGTGATGTGGTCGGGATCAGTCAACGACCGCAGTTCAAAGTGTCTCGTTGACGCTTCGCTAGTCGCAACTACTGCGGCCACGGCAGTCGTGCGACGCACGGTTACTTCCCCGCTGCGTTCTCTTTCTTGATCGCGACTTCGTCTTCCTCGCGGAAGCGGCGGTTGCTGCATTGATCGCGCCAAGTGTTGATTTTCTGCTGGTGCGGCTCAACCCGATCATTGATCGACTTGTTACGTTCGTTAATGGCGTTGATGCGCTCGTTTAATGCGTTCACGCGATCACGTTGCGTTTGTTGTGCTGCGTTAAACCGTGCAGTGTCTTCGTCGTGCCGACGATTACGCTCGACGAGTTTCGCGCGCTCTGCTTCATAGTCGGATTTCTCGGCATCGGTTTTGACGGTGGCTGCTTTCGCCGACAGCGCGGACACCAGCGCCGTCATCGCTTCGCGCTCCGAGAAGAGCGTGGCTGAGCGTGCGCGAATGTCGTCGTTGCCTTTGTTGACTTCGAGCTGTTCGGCCTTGACGGCGTCCTGATCGCGCGTGAACGTCTGTTGTTCCTGCAGGATGTCGATCGCCGTTTTTTCGTTGGCGGACTTGAGCGTCAGGCAAGTGCGAAGCTCGCCGATGGTCATGATTTTGTCGGGACGCGCGGGGGTCTGTGCAAAGGCGTTCGACACGCCGAAAGTGGCAATGAGCGCGGACAAACAAAAGGACGCGCGAAAAAAAGTAGTTTTCAATTTGAAATCGGGGATCGGTGGAGGTCAACGACGCGTGAAGGCAAGTTTAATCACTGTGCCAGCCGTCGTTATCGTCGACGATTGGCGGGGAGCGTTTTGTAAACGCACGGAATTCGCGCTTTGACCAATCATTCGGTCGTGGCAACTTTTTGATGAAAGCGCCATTTCATCGCGGCTGGGATTGCATTTATTCAAAAGTCGATAAGCAGCATTATATCGCTTCAGCCCCCGTGAAATGGCGGATGCAGAAAAAAGCTGTATCGAAATTCAGGCGGACTTTTCTTCGCGCATCCAGCGCGCAGCATCTACCGCTCCGTACGTCAAAATCGCCGAAGCTCCGGCGCGGCGGAAGCAGATGAGCGTTTCCATCAGGCATTTTTTGTAGTCGAGCCAGCCGTTTTCGGACGCGGCTTTGAGCATCGCGAATTCGCCGCTGACTTGGTACACGGCGACGGGCATTTTGAATTCGTCCCTTACGCGGGCGAGAATGTCCAGGTACGGCAAACCTGGCTTCACCATGAGCATGTCCGCACCTTCGTGAACGTCGAGCGCGCATTCGCGAATCGCCTCAAAGCCGTTGGCGAAATCGAGCTGGTAGGTTTCTTTGCTGCTCTTGCCCAAGTTCGTTGCCGAGCCCACGGCGTCGCGGAACGGGCCGTAGAAGGCGCTGGCGAATTTGGCGCTGTAGGCGATGATTTTGGTCTGGATGAAACCGGCACCATCGAGGCCTTGGCGTATCGCGCCGATGCGGCCGTCCATCATGTCCGAGGGGGCGACGAAATCTGCGCCTGCTTTGGCGTGCGTCAGTGCCTGCTTCACGAGCACCGCGACCGTCTCATCGTTAATTAAATAACCGGTGTTATCCAAAATGCCGTCCTGCCCATGCGAGGTGTACGGGTCGAGCGCGACGTCAGTGATGACTCCGATGTCGGGCACGGCGGCCTTGAGCGCACGCACGGCGCGCGGGACGAGGCCGTTGTCGTTGCAGGCCTCTTCGGCGAAAGCCGTTTTTGCGGACTCGATGACCGGGAACAAAGCGATCGCGGAAATGCCGAGCGAGGCCGCTTCACGAGCGCGCTCAATCAGGATGTCGATTGACACGCGCTCGACGCCGGGCATGGAGGCTATCGCCTGCGTGCGCTGCTCGCCCTCGATCACAAACACCGGCCAGATCAGGTTGGAAGCGGAGAGCGATGTCTCGCGAACCATGTTGCGGCTGAACGCATCGCGACGCAGGCGGCGCATGCGGATAGAGGGGTACGCGGGGGTGTTCATGCTCAGATTCTAGGTGCTTGAATGCCTGCTTGTAGGAGCGGCTTGCCGCGACCCAACGTTGCCGTTGCAACCGTCGTTGCACATTGATCGTGGACGCGGCAAGCCGCTCCTGCAAAGCCAAAGAGTTACGGGTCGGGTGCGCCAGCCTTCAGCGTCTTCTCGATTAACTCACGTACATTGGGCGACAGGCCATCGCGTGAGACGAGCATGTCGAGTTGCGCTTTCTGCAATCCGCGCTGCGGCTCAGCACATTTGTGCCAGCGCAAGAACGGGTCGCAGAATCGCGCGGCGAGCGAAGGATTCTGCGCATCGTAGCGCAGGATTTGTTCTGCGACAAATGCGTATCCGGCGCCGTCAACCGCATGAAAACCACGCCAGTTTTGATCGCCAAATGCGTGCACAACGGCGCGAACACGATTCGGATTTTTGGCGTCAAATTTTGGATGCGTCAATAGTTCGCGCACTCGTGCCAACGCCGCGCCTTCGGGCCGATTCGCGCAAGCTTCCATCTGGAACCAGCGATTTAACATCGACAAATCGTTTTGCCAGTGATCGTGAAATGCAGCGAACATCGTGCCGCGCGAGGCGCAAGGCTGATCGCGCAGCGCGGCCATCGCGCCTATTACATCGGTCAAATTATCAGCGTCAGTCCAGGCGATGAGCGCAAGCGCCTGACCCGCCTCGTTGCCAGTCACATTGATCAAAGCGAGCAATGTATTGGCAAGCGAGCGATGCGCCACCGCGTCGGCGTGCATTGAGAAGGGTGCGTCCGCTAATGAAGCGCGTTCAACACCGTATCGGCCAATCATCACTGCAAAATTCGCGGTCGCGAGGCCCATCATCACGGCGTCTCGTGCGTCCGCAATCGCAAGCGTTTCAATCACGGACTCACGATCCGCGAGTTCGGCATGGCTCGGGAGCATGAGCATTTGCGCGATCAATGCCGGGTCAGTCTGATGAACGGCGAGCAGCCCGTTGACGGCTTGATGCAAGGCCAACGCCGATGGCTCGCCACGCTTCGCGCCATCAAACGCACGGAAGAAAAGCTCGCGCAACGCTTGCCAGCGAACCACACCGTCACTGTCTTTTGCGACCAGCATCGCGAGTTCGGCGTCGGTGTAGGCAAACGACACTTTTACCGGCGCGGAGAAGCCACGCAATAATGACGGCACGGGCTTGCCAGGAATATCGTCAAAGTGAAATTCCTGCCGTGCTTCGGTGACCCTCAGCACCTGTGCGTGCGACACCACGCCGTCCTTTTGCACGAGCGCCATTGACAACGGGATGACGGTGGGCAATTTGCTGGGTTGTCCCGGCGTAGCGGGCACGGTTTGCTCGACCGTCACCGTGTAGCGTTTAGCCGCCGCATCGAACGCGCCAGAAACGGCGAGCGTTGGCGTGCCCGCCTGACTGTACCAGCGTTTGAATTGCGTGAGATCAGCGCCGCTCGCATCTTCCATGGCAGCGACAAAATCATCGCAGGTGGCCGCCGTGCCGTCGTGTCGCGAAAAATAAAGATCAGTGCCCTTGCGGTACTTCTCGGCACCGAGCAGCGTGTGCAGCATGCGGATAACCTCTGCGCCTTTTTCGTACACGGTGACGGTGTAGAAATTGTCAATCGCTTCGTATTCATCGGGACGAATCGGGTGCGCCATCGGGCCTGCGTCCTGCGCGAACTGGCGCGACTGCATAAAGGCGGTTTCCTCGATGCGAACGACGGCGGGCGAGCCGCGAAATGCTGAATATTGCTGCTCACGAAAGACCGTGAAGCCTTCTTTCAAAGAGAGCTGAAACCAGTCGCGACAGGTAACGCGATTACCGCTCCAATTGTGAAAGTATTCGTGTGCGACGATGGCGTCAACGACCTGGAAATCGACGTCGGTCGCGGTGTCTTTGTCGGCGAGCAGAAAACGTGAATTGAAAATATTCAATCCCTTGTTTTCCATCGCGCCCATGTTGAAATCGTCCGCTGCGTAGATCATGAAGCGGTCGAGATCGTATTCACGACCATACGCCTGTTCGTCCCAGCGCATCGCGGCTTTCAGGCATTCCATCGCCCACGTACAGCGCGGCAAATTCGCTGTCGTCGAATAAATCTCGAGCAGAACGTTTCGCCCTGACGCCGTGACGAAATGATCGACTAACCTATCGATTTTTCCGGCGACCAGTGCGAATAGATACGAAGGCTTTTTGTGCGGATCGTGCCACACGGCTTCATGCCGACCGTCACCCAGATCGGCCTCGCTGACAAGGTTACCGTTCGATAGAAGCACCGGAAATTGTGCCTTGTCCGCACGAATCGTGACGCGATAAACGGAGAGCACATCCGGGCGATCCGGGAAGTAAGTGATGCGGCGGAAACCTTCCGCTTCGCATTGCGTGCAGAAGGTTTCGTTGGTGACGTAGAGCCCTTCCAGCGCGAGATTGGCTGAAGGATTAAACCGCGTGACGATGCTGAGTGTGCTGGTATCGCCCGCGTAAGCAAACGCACTGGCATTGATGACGATGCGACCCGCTTCGAGGCGATAATCCGCGACCGTCAATGCATGCCCATTATGTGAAATGGATTCAAGCGTCAGGCCGTCGCCGTTGAGCACCAGCGTGTCGCTCGCGCCCGGTTGCGTGTTGCGCCGCAACGCGAGCGAGGACGTCACGCGCGTACTCGTGGCGTCGAGATCAAACTGTAAATCGACGCGATCAATCCAGAACGCTGGCGCGCGGTAGTCCGCGCGGTGAATGGCCACTGCGCCTGGATTTTTCATGCTTCCGCGCTTAGTTTTTGACTGCGGGCACGTAGGCCGAAGGCGTGGCCGAAGCGTTAGCAGTCTTACCGATCACCGAGACCAGTTCAACGTCGAACACAAGCGTTGCATTCGGGGGAATTGCGCCGCCCGCGCCGCGATCGCCGTAGCCCTTGTCCGGCGGGATGATCAGGGTGCGTTGACCGCCGACCTTCATACCCGCCACACCTTCGTCCCAGCCTTTGATCACGCGGCCCGCGCCGATGATGAAGCCAAACGGTACTTTGCGATCAATCGAGGAGTCAAATTTGGCACCCTTGTTGTCGGGTGCGGTGGCATTCCACAGATAGCCTGTGTAGTGCACGTTCACCGGTGCGCCAGACTCAGCGAGCGCGCCGTCGCCGACTTTGCGGTCAATCATTTTGAGCGTGGTCGGCGCACCCATCGTCGAAGCGGCGACCGTAGCGGCGGGTGCGCCTGCTTGCGCCATGGCGCTGCCGCTTAAGAGTGTGAAAAGGACGGTGGTCACAAGGACCGAGGGTTTAACCATGTTCATAACAAAAAATCCATAGCGAAGTGAAAAATCGCGACAATTGCGAAGGGTGACACCGTGCGTGTTGGCGGGTCGCCCGCTTTTGCTTGCCGCAGCAGGGATGGAGCGGTATTCTACGATTTGATTAAAAAAAGCAATTGCAATGGTGAGAATTACAAATCACCAAAACACAGCGAAAAAAGACCGGTAAAAATGCTCCGTTGGCTCAGAAATTTGACCGATTCACGACCGCTAGGTTCAGTGGGGGGCGCGCGAAAGTTTGTCGCCTCTCTAGATCGCGATATTTTCTCCGCGTCGGACACGGTATGCGCGCAGTTGCGATCCTATGTGAGCGACACCGATGCGCAATCGAGCCTGAATCCGGCACCACTGTTTGAGCTGGATCTGCGCACCGAGGCGATGACGACTCGTCTGGAGCGCGACTATCTCGCGGCATCGATGCAATCGCATTCGCTGCGCGAGCGGTTGTGGGACACCGGCTACGACTGGGCGATGCGTTTTTCCGATGCCTATCGCCTGATTTTGATGAAGGAAGTCACGTCGGTCGCGGGGCGCTCGGCCTCCGAGTTTGCGCGTGTTGCGATTCGCTATTTCTACTTTCGTGCAATGGCCTACCGCTATCGCCTCTATCGCCACGAAGATTGGATCCCCGCGCTCTGGGTCGAGACGCATCAGGTATTTCGCAAAACGTGCGATCTTGGTGTTGATCATGTGGTGGTGTCCGACCCGAGCAACGGTTTGGTGAGCTATCCGGCGCGCGCCTTCGCCGCGATGGCGCTGCTGCGGCTAGGCAATGCGGGCGGCTACACGCCATCGCAGATTCATGCGTTGTACAAAAAATTCGAAGAATTCACCCACGATATGCGGCTGACCGCGCGCGCGGCCAACGAGAGTGGCTTTGCCATTAATTTGGCTGGTTCTGAAGGGTTGGTGCCAAGGCATTCGGTACCGCAGGGCGGGCAGTATTTGTACTGCGACACCACAGCCATTCATGCGCGCGCGCTGGCCTGGCTCGATCAGGTGGAATCCGAAGACGGTGGCCGCAACGTAACGCTGGGTGGATCGCTGTCGCAAAATCCGCTGCTCTCACTGCGCAGCGCCGTACTGAGGATTGATCCGGAATTCAAGCCGCTGACGCGGGCGAGTGCCCGCAACAACGATCATGGTCGGTTGGCTGCGACTTACGGCGTCAGCAAGGTTTCCACTGCGATTTCGTTCGATCCCGGCATGCTGGCTGCTAGTCTCGAAGGCGACAATTACGAGTATGCCGATGCGCTGGAAATTGAAACGATTGGCACGCTCAAAGATTCGACCATGAAGCGGTTGCGCCGCGATTTGCCTCCCGAGGCGACGCGCCTTGACTTGCAGTTCTGGCATTTGCGTGACCGCAGCGATACCGGTTTTCGCGCCGTAGTTCCGAACACTTCGACGCAACGCCTGCGCTTGCGCGACATTGTGGCGGTGACCGAGGAATCGCCCGCCGCAGGCTGGCAGGTGGCGAGCATCGTGCGCCTGTTGAAACTGCCGGCAGGGCACATCGAGATTGGCTTGCAAGTGCTGTCGCGTGAGGTCGACTCGATCGAGCTGCGCACGCTGCGATCCCGGCAAGGGCTTTATCGCGACAACGCGGCAACCCTGGTGGCGAGTGCGAGCTTCAAGGCAATCCGGCTGAAAGGCGCAATTTTTGGTCGCCCGATTATGGGCGCTTCCTGGATCATGAGCGCCGCCGATTATCAAGTCGGTGTCACCTACGAAGTGCAGGGGTCGCAGCGCCGCTACGAAGCGGGCGACCTGATCAGTGAAGGCTCGGATTGGGTGTGGGTCAGGCCGAACGAGTTGAGTTGATTGGTCTGTGGGGTACCTCTTAAAATTTAGTTTAGAGGTGCCCTTGATTAACGTTCGGTGAGAACTCGTGCCAACGCCCCGCCGTCACCCGAGGAAGACCCGCTAGATCGAGCCGGGTGCCGACGTTGCTGAAGCCGCTGTTTCGCAGCAGCGCAGGCACCAATTCGCCTTGATCGTAGCCGTGCTCAACGACGAGCCAACCGCCGTTTTTTAAGTGCTCTTTCGCACCGCTCGCGAGGTGCCGGTAACTCTCCAAACCGTCGACGGTGTCGGCTAGCGCAATGACAGGTTCGAAACGCAAATCGCCCTGTGTGAGATGCACGTCACCCGGAGCGATGTAGGGCGGGTTGCTGACGATGAGGTCGAATTTCGCGTCGGTTGCAAGGTTGCCGAACCAGTTGCTTTCAACGAATTCGACGTTGTTTGCACCGAGATTGGCGGCGTTTTCTCGCGCAAGTGCGAGCGCTCCAGGCGACACGTCAAGCGCGGTGATTTGCGCGTTCGGTCGCTCCAGAGCGAGCGTGATGGCGATGCAGCCAGTGCCGGTGCCGACATCCAGAATTGCTGATGCAGTACGAGTTTCGACGAGTGTGAGCACATGCTCCACGAGGTGTTCTGTCTCGGGACGCGGAATGAGCGCAGCGGGTGTGCAACAAAACACTCGCCCAAAAAACTCGCGCTTGCCGAGCAGATAGGCCATCGGTTCGCCCGCCGCGCGACGTGCTGCCAGCGCTCCAATGCGCTGTCGCTCATCGGGTGACATCGCTTCATCGTCATGCGCAGCCAGCCACGCGCCGTCGCGTTGCAATACATGACTTGCGAGCATCCGAACTTCTGCGCGCGGCACTTGCGGCGTGACCAGGGAAGTCATGAGTTCGCGGATATTCACGGGTGGCAAACGCTTTGGGCGATGATTTTTTTCAGGGTCGGAGGCGCATAGCTTTTCGCCAGAAGCACCACTGCAACGGGGCAATTGAATGAAAATGACTACAGTCGACTTATAAACGAATGGCGGCGCAGCCCCAATGAAATAAGCGATTCACCGAAAAGCTGTATGCTTCAGCGCACGCCTTAAGGCATCGCCCCGTCTTCTATCATCTGCTCGACAACACCGCGCGCCGCATGCGCGAAATCATCGCCGCCACTGGCGTAGATTACCGAGCGTGATGCGTTGATGATGAGGCCGGCGCCCTTGCTGTCGCGCCCGACGGCGACGGTCGCTTTCATGTCGCCGCCCTGCGCGCCGACGCCAGGAACCAGCAAAGGCATGTCGCCGACCGCTTTGCGCACATTGGCGATCACCTGCGGCACCGTCGCGCCAACCACGAGGCTGATGTTCTGGTTCGCGTTCCATTGTTGCGCGGCGAGCTTCGCCACGCGTAAATACAGCGGTTCGCCGTCGATCATCTGTTCCTGCAAGTCAGCGCCGCCCGCGTTCGAGGTGCGGCAGAGCAGGATCGTGCCCCTGTTCGCGTATTTCGTGAATGGCGCAATCGAGTCACCACCGAGGTACGGATTGACTGTCACCGCGTCGGCGCGATAACGCTCAAACGCTTCGATGGCATAGAACTCGGCCGTGCTGCCGACGTCGCCGCGCTTGGCGTCGAGAATCACCGGCACATCGGGATAACGGTCGTGGATGTAATCAATCGTCGCCGCCAGTTGGTCTTCCGCACCGACCGCCGCGTAGTGCGCAAACTGCGGTTTGTACGCACAGACGATGTCGTGCGTCGCGTCGATGATTGCCTTGTTGAACGCGAAAATCGCGTCGGGTCGATTGAACAGCCGCTCGGGCAAACGTTTCTTTTCCGGGTCGAGACCGACGCAGACGAGCGAGCGCGATTTCTTCCACGCGGCTTGCAGCTTTTGATTGAACGTTGTCATGTAGTCGCTCCTTCCATCAAGGACATAAGCTCTGCCTGATGCTCGGAAATCAGCGCGTCGACCACGTCACCAATGTCGCCGTCCATGATGAAATCGAGCTTATACAACGTCAGGTTGATACGGTGATCGGTCATGCGGCCCTGCGGAAAATTGTACGTGCGGATACGTTCACTGCGATCCCCCGAACCAACCAGAGATTTACGCAAACCTGCCTCCTTCGCATGCGCTGCAGCGCGCTCGCGCTCCAGGAGGCGCGACGCCAACACTTCCATCGCGCGCGCTTTGTTTTGATGCTGCGAGCGCCCGTCCTGACACTCGACCACCACGCCAGTCGGAATGTGCACGATGCGCACCGCCGAATCGGTTTTGTTGATGTGCTGACCACCGGCGCCCGATGCGCGGAAGGTATCAATACGCAAGTCCGACGGATTGATCGTGATGTCTTTCACGGGATCGGCCTCGGGCAGAATCGCGACCGTGCACGCGCTCGTATGAATGCGGCCCTGTGCCTCGGTGACGGGCACGCGCTGCACACGATGGGTGCCCGACTCGAACTTCATTTTTGAATAAGCGCCTTGTCCGATGATGCGTGCAATGACCTCGCGATAGCCGCCGAGATCGCTCTCGCTCGCCGAAATAATTTCGACCTGCCAGCGTTGCCGCTCAGCAAACCGCGTGTACATACGCAGCAAATCGCCTGAAAACAGCGCGGATTCGTCGCCACCCGTTCCAGCGCGAATTTCGAGAAAGATATTGCGCTCATCAGCCGGGTCTTTCGGCAGCAGTCCCAGCGTCAGCTCTTTTTCAATGCGCTCGATGTCCGCCTTCGCGGTATCGATTTCTTCCTGCGCCATGTCCTTCATTTCCGGATCAGCCAGCATCTCCTGCGCGCCCGCCAGATCAGCCTCGCGCACCTGAAACTGCGCAAACAATGCAGAGATCGGCTCGATGTCGCTGCGCTCACGCGACAACGCCCGAAAGCGATTCATGTCGTTGGTGACGGACGGGTCAGACAGCAAGCTCTCCACCTCGACCTGTCGGCGCGAGAGTTGTTCAAGCTTGATGCGGAAAGTGTCTTTCATGTCTACGTACTGTTCTTATCGGTTTGGACGCTGGGAGCCTTGCTCAGCGTGCGTTGTATCAGTCAATCCAGTTTTCAACTTGCAAAGCTGGAACGCGCTCGAACTCGCGCAGGTTATTGGTCACGACCGTCAAGCCTTCGCATCGAGCGTGCGCCGCGATGTGCAAATCGTTCACACCGATGGGCGTTCCCGCTCGCTCAAGCGTCGCCCGGATTGATCCGTAGTGCGCTGAGGCTTTAGGCGGATAGGCAAGGACCTCCAGGCGACTACAAAAATCCTCAACGACCGCCAGATTGGCCGCTGGACGCGCGCTTTTTTCAGCGCCATGCATTAACTCTGACAATGTGATCGCCGAAATCGCCATGCGTCCCGCCTGCTCATTGAATTTTGCTTTGACGGCCTGCGGACGTTGTTTGATCACGTAAATGACAACGTTGGTGTCGAGCAGATAACGTAGCACTTCGGATTCCTAGAAGTCCCGCTCCGCCTGAACCTGCGTTGCGCGCTCGCTCATGAAGTCGTCGCTTACGACTTCTGTCCCGAGAAAAAAACTGTCCCACGCCATGTCTGCTGGCGCGATGATCCGCTCCACACCGCGCGCACGAACGTCCACACGCTTCACGCCTTCAGGCATGCGAAGCTCGGCGGGCAAGCGAACCGCCTGAGTGCGGTTGTTGGTGAAAAGGGTGCTCGTTGTCATGGCGAAAACTGTATTGTGGTGTCAGCGATAATTGTATATGGCGCAAGTATATGGCAACCAATAAGCTTTGATCTACGATACTTCTACGGCTCTGGTGGGTAGCGTAAGCATCAATCTGATGTTATGATGTCAATCTCGTAATGCGCCTAACTAACCGTGCGAACAACTCTCAATCTCTCCGAAGACGCACTGCACGTAGCCAAACACTACGCCACGCGGCAACAGCTCTCGCTGGGGGACGCCGTGTCCGCGCTCATTCGCGCTGGCGCTCAGGTGCATGCGCAAGGCCCATCGACGACGGCGACACTTCGCGGACGGTTCGCCATGCTGCCTTCGCGCGATGAAGTGATTACCATCGATCATGTGCGGGAGTTGATGGAACGCGAAGGGATTTGACGTGTCGCTCGCCATTCCGAAGCGTGGTGACAGGGCGCGTCCCCATTCAGTGCGCGAGCCGGATGCCAGATACCTTGCGACGAAACAATTCGCAGCGCCGACACGGATGCTGCTTGACGTCAACGTGTGGGTCGCCTTGTTCGACGATGCGCATGTTGCGTCTTCGCGCGCCAACGCGCTGATCGAGACGCCCGGCATCAAAATCGCAACCTGTCCGTTGGTCGAAAACGGCGTGATTCGCGTGCTGAACTTACCGAGCTACGGACGGCGCGGTGCCTTGGGGATCATGGCGGTTCGACAACAGCTAGTGAATGCTTGCGCAGCGCTGGATCATGAGGTTTGGCCGGACGACGTGTCGTTGCGTGATGACTCAGCCGTGGATTTCACGCGCGTCCACGGACATAACCAGATCACCGATCTTTATCTGCTGGCGCTCGCGGTCAAACACAACGGCACGCTGGTGACGTTCGATCAAAACATCCCGCTGCAAGCGGTTCACGGGGCTTCGACACAGCAAGTACGAGTGCTGTAACGGGTTCGGAACACGCTGGCGTCCGCAGACGGGGATTCGCTTAAGTAAAGTGTCCAAGCAATGGTCACTGACCCACAGTCCCTTCAAACGGTTTGCACAGCAGTCACTCACGATGTCTAGGCTCAGCTTTATCCAAATTCACCGAGATAAAATGGTCTTTAGGTCGAACAAATGGGTTGCAACAAAGCGCAAGAGAATTTCTCGGCCTGCGAGTCGAACAGGGACTTCGGCGAATTCTTGGTCTTCAGCATTAACTTCGATAATTCGGCGGCTAAGTTGGGCGTCGTCCGTTTCGCGGGCATGCTGGTACATGGCGGCGCAGGTGGGGCAGAGAGCAAGGCGATTTTTGAAGTGGCGCTTTTCCTTCTCGGCGATGCACTGCACTGCCTCAAAATAATGCTCGCCACCTGGCAGCATGAAAGGCATTTCATTGCCGCAACACTGGCAAACAAGTTGCATCGCATGGTTTTTATATTTGGCGCGGAGATAAGCTTTGGCTTGCGCGGAGACGGCGGAAACACCTATGTGGATCGAGCGTTCGCGCAAAACACTTTCCTTGGTAGGGGCGTCTGCTGTGTCGGCTAGGACATTCTTGCGTCGGCGGTCAGGGTTGAGGACAGCCTCGTTGGGTTGTTCTGGCCGCTTTCGTTGAGCGATACGTAGAACTGAACGGATATCTGCTGGCGTGATGCCTTCACGGGCTAGCTCTGCATAACCCTCAGCTTGTTCCAATGAGACGAAACCAATGTTCTCGGCGTCTTGATTGCGATCCTGATACTCCGCGCTTTTTTGCCTCGCCGTGTCACCAAACTTGATTGCGGTCAGCCATCCATTTGCATCATCAAATTTGAATGCGGGGTGTAGGATTTCTTGGGTGACCTCAGACGGCAGAAGAAAATTACCATCTTTGTCCGGAACCCAAGTACTTCGTGCCAAGTGATCGACTAGGAAAGAGTCCTTGCTCTTTTGCTGGTGTTTGCGCTGTGCATTGGGAATGTAGCGGGCAATCAGCACCTCACGACCAGCTGAGCACATCGCACGCCAAATTGCGTTGCTCAGAGCGAGGCTTTTGCTGGATTTCAAGTTAAACAACCCAATAAACCCATCAGACGAACGGAGTTGCCAGTGGAGTCCGTTGAGGAAATAGTCTTCGTCAACTGTCGAATCTGTTTGCCTTCCAGTTTTTCTGAAAAACGCCCCTTGCATTTCTGTCGCCTTGTGCTTACAGATTTCTAATTGGCGCATCACGCCAAGTGCGACCACGAACTCACGAATTTTTTTAATGGCTCCATACGCGTCGGATAACGATTTTTTGAATTTTTCTACAGGCAATTCGTTATCGCTAAAGAGTGCTCGAAGACCCATTTCGTCGTAGGGTGCGTCCAAAAATAGTTCTGTCACTTTAAAGTACCGCTCTTCGCCATTCGATTCCCGCCCCATGAGGAAGGCAACGTCATCAAATATCTCAATGTCGTGCGGACTTTCCATCCAGTGATGTACGAACTGCCGGATGTGCTTTAGGTGCGTTTTAAGTGGAAATGTCTTACCCGCACTGTACTGTTTCAGAACCCGCTCGATGTCAGCTGTGGCGTCATAGACCCGAACGCCGACATGCTCAAGAAATGACTTAGCGAAATTTTTCTTAGATTCTGAACGCCCGCTTGCGTAAACAGAGGGCTTTACGAAGGCTACGTCGGAGGGAAGCGCACGCGTGTCTTCCTGCTGTCGAAAAAAGGCCTCGCTCGACTTGACGTGCAGATTTTCTCCATTGGATGCGACCCGAATGATGCAAAGATCATCTACGAGGGCACGCTCACCGTGGCTGTCCCACGCCTCGCCAAGCAAAGCGTACAACTTCAACACCCAAGCGTCATCTTTCTGAACAATCCAAGTTTCGACAACACTTTTTTCCGGATCGTCTTCGCCTTGGCCCCAAGTGGAAGCGTCGCAAGCACGGTTCATTACATTGGCGAGTTCGGCCCAGCCCCACACCTCCATATCAAGACTATCTAGTGTCTGACAGAAAAGCCCCTAATTCGCAAACTATGCGGTGCCTAAATTTCAGGCAATTCCGTATTTTTCATCGATTTCTTGTTTCCGCGAAGCGC
>JAYVPF010000156.1:0-6069 GCA_043757535.1 Burkholderiales bacterium | reverse complement strand
CGCCAAGCTGTTCTTTGGTCTCGGCGAATGGACCGTCGCTGGTCACTGTCTTGCCGTCCTTTACGCGCACCGTGGTCGCTGTATTGGTGGGCTTGAGTTCGGCGCCGCCTCGCAATACCCCTGCAGCGCGCATGTCTGCGCCGTATTTTCTGAAAGCAGCGTACATCTGTTTCTGCGCGTCGGGATTACTCGCCAACATCGCAAAATTCTTTTCGTCACCGTAGATCAGGATCATGTATTGCATGGTCATTCCTTTCCGTTTAGGCCGCCCCGAAGTCCGGGGTCATGGTGATGACGCAGCGGGGGCCATCAAATCGACATATGCATAGAAAATAATCTTAGGGTGAGACTTAATGACTGCTTAGTAAAAGACTAAACGGTAAGGTCGGCGAATCCTGTTACGTTCCAGCCGGGACCTTCCAACACGAATCGTATCTCTGCCGCCAGCGTTGCACGTTAAATCAAGTTGAGTGGCTCCATGGCATCCCGCGCCGTAAACTTCGCTTTTATTCATGTGAGTTGTAATTGTAATGTCTACGTTGTTTCCAATTACTCCCACTCTATTGTTTCCGAGGGCCGAAAACCAGCATGAACACTGGCTTTCTCTGTTCTGTTCATTGCACTTTACCGTCATTTATACCGTCAAAAAACGAGCGCTTTTGCTGGCGCGGAAGATGCACTCGGTTTGCGGGGCGGCTACTCCAGCCCATCAATTGTCAACTATCGACGGGAGGTGGAAGCTCATTTCACGCCCGTCAATGCCCCGTAGCTCCTCACAAAGACCCACGATCACCCGTACCGCTACATCAAGCCACGGGCATCGGCGAGTCCGAGAAAGGCGTGATGCATGCGAACCGGCGATGGCGATGTCGCCCGTGCATGTTGACTTGCCCAACTCAGCACTTCGTCGCAGATGTCGGAGGGAGCGAGATGTTCCGCTTTGCGAGAGACACGCTTCAGGTATGCGTTGACACCATCCGCAGCTTCCACGGCCGTGCCGGAGAGCACATAACCAACCATGAAGCCCAACGCGTGGTTCTGTCCGTATTTTCCGGTGCGAAACCTGTCGACGCCTTCCACCACGTACTCACGGCACAGATGCGCATCCGAGCCAGCAACACGCTTGCATTCGATGATCGCGTGAGGATCGTGCTCTTGTGTTCTCAAGAACACTTCGATCAACATCAGTGGGATATCGGTTCGACCATCGGGCAGCACAACAGCGCTACTGGATCGTGACTCGGTTCCTGGCAGTACCACCAGCATCTTGCCCCACGGATGTCCTTTCGACTTCAACTCGCCCCGCATGCCGTCGCGCAAGCGCTCTGTCATCAGTACCTCACCTGCCTGCTCGTTGACATCGTTGAAGACACAGGCGTGCTGCCACCCGGCAACCAGCGTTAGCAAGATCGCGGCGACGACCTCAGGTGCCAGCTCGATGAATTCTCTACCCAAGGGAGCGGGAGCTTCATAAGGGATCCTCAAGCGTTGCCCCCTGTGAAGCTTTCCGCTACCACGGCATCGGCATCCTCCAGCGCGGCAACGCCCATCCAGTAGCGCTGCGCTGCCGGCTTGATGATCACGACTTCATTGCGTCCATGGATGCGCAGTTCGCGTTCGCTGCTGAGTGCGGTAGCAAGCTTGACCTTCAGACGCTTGCCGATGCGAGCAAGAATGTCATTCAGCTCGCCCTCCGGCGTCACCACTTCCACGCTCGCATTACCAGGGCCGTCTTCAAGAACAAAACGTACGACTCTGAGTGCAGAGCCCCTTGGTAGATCGAAAATTTCGGCGCGCATATGACGCTTGTTGCGGGCGGAAAGCCAGCCCCCAATCACGCTCAAGAAGACTTCCGCGTATCGGGCGATGTCGGTGCGAGCGTTTGCGTCAGCTACCGATTTTTCTCTGCCGGCTTGCCATCGCCAACTGGCGCGAAGCAGGCCATCACGGACGACCACACGATCAGCTTCATCAAGGTTGTACAAGTCGAATACTGCCTCGTCCAGAGCGTACCAGTCGTCTTCTGTAGCCACCTGCTGCTGTAGTATTTTCTCGATCTGTAGTATTCGCTTGCCTGCATCTGACCGAACCGCTTGCTTCAAATCAGGTGTCGGCAGTTGCACGACATCGTGTCGAGTAAGCCGTTCGATCTTGATCCCGAATTCGGACGACGACATCAAAAAGTACCAAGTGGCGAACGAAGAGCTCAAAATCGCAGCGATTAAATGTGCAGACGCCCGCTGATTAACGGGAAACGACGCACCAAAGAGAGCATTCGTGAATACGACGTCTCGGTCAGAAACCGCAGCAATAACACGAGGCACCCCTTTGAACGTTTCTTTCACAATTAATAGTGGCGAGCGATATGTATCTCGAGAACGCGCACGCTCCGCTTTCGCTGATCCCCAAAGCGGAAGCTTCTGAGGAATGCTGAAATGTTGTAGATCACCAACCTCAAGCACTTCGAGATCACGCAGTTCTGGCGTTTCTTTCGCCCCGTTGCCGCGGGTCAAGCCAACGCTAAGTTCGGCGTTGAAATCGAGTAATCTTTTCTCAAGCTTGGGGTGATCTCGAGTCACCGCCTCTAGCAGCATCAAATCTCTACGACGCCCAACGGCTGCCGCCTTGAGGCGGATTGGCTGCGCGTTGATGTCTTTCATCGAAAGTTTGATGATGTCGCTGGGCGACACTTCAAACGAATGAGTTCTGGCGCCGCTGGCAGTCCACGGGATTTGCACAACCGTCACTTGATCTGAAGGCTGTGGCCGATGCCGCGCAAACAGCACAACAGCCGGCATCGTGGCCGTGGCGAATAGCCAACCACGCAGGTTCGACAGGTTCACCAACGTTATCGGCGCAAGAAGCCGCATGACATGCTGCGCCGCCGCCATGCCGGTACCGCTTCGGCTGAAGAACGGCATTGCGCTTAGAATCACGCCAAAGCGAGTTTTTTCATGCGAAAACTCAACCGCACGCAACACAAAGTCGAGACCTTCGCCACGCGGTTGTGCGGGAACGCCGGCGACGCGCGTCTTGCGGCGGGCGTCGGTTCCGGTCTGACCCTTGAAACTCCATGGCGGGTTGCCAACGATGAGATCGAATTGCTTCAAGCCCGTCTGCGTCGTCAATACCGCTTTGCCACCGTCGCTCTGTTCAACGGTGCGGGCGTCACCGATTAGCAGCGTCTTGCCAATGAGCGGTCGGAACTTCAGCGAGTGCGGTGGTTGCGGATCGGGATCGAGTTCGAGCGCAGCCAGGTAGAGGCTGAATGCGGCCACACGGACAGCAGCCTCGCTGATGTCAACACCGTAGACCTGCTCATACAGGGTCGAATGAATCAGATCCCGAGTCAGCGGTTGTCCACCCGCGCGCAAATGCACCAGACGCCGAAGCGACTCGACCAGGAACACACCGGAGCCGCAGGTCAAATCCAGCACCGACTCCTTGCCTGTTAACCCATCCATCACTTCATCGAGCACCAGCGACACCACAGACAAGCGTGTGTAGTGCACACCGTTTCTGACGGCTTCGATCGAACGCCGAGCGTCAACTCGTGGCTCGGCATGAGCGAATTGCTCATAGATCGAACTGATGAGTCCAACCGGAATCACATCGAATTGATAGGGGAAGAAGCTTTGCTGCCCACTTTCGGGATCAACGGCATCCAAGAAGTCGGCAACGCGCACAAGATGGCTGGTGGCCGGCGTGTTCTTGACGGACGACGGTGGAAACATGTCGCCGTTGAAGGTCTGACTGAGCCAACTAAATAGCTGCCCGGTTGCCGTACGATCACGCAGGATCGGTGGCAGCGCCGTATGCCCGCACAGTCTCTTCAGCCGTGTCGCGCTGACGATCTCACGATCAATCAGATACTGAGTGAAGATCACTCGCCCAATCAGGGCTTGCGCAGCACTGCGCGCGAGATTGGCTTCGACAAGATCGCACTCCAAGAAGGCCAAATCCGACAACAGCCTTTGGTCGACGCTGGTCTTGCGATCGACCGCAGTCGCCTGTGCCCAAAATTGTCCGGTCTCAATCGACAGTCGCCCCGCCAGGGCGTCCAGTTCGCCGAGAGAGGTCTCAATGTTCTTGAAGGACCGGATCAGATGCTTCTGTGCATCCCCTTCTTTGACCGGTGCGCCGAAGCCGTTATACAGATCAATGCGCTCGGGTGAGACCACCCACAGCAGCGGTGCAAAGCCTTCATTCCAGACTTCGCGGCGCCACTGGCTGACCAGTTCATCGGCCGGGGTGGTCTGCTCGAACTTGAAATAGACAGTCAGCGACGATGGGCTGCGCCAGAGTGCGTCTGGAGAAAAGTCGCGGCGATGGCGCAAGTTGCGCGCGTCCTGACCCAGATACAAACCTGCCACAGGCTGTCCATCCGGGAGATACCCCGTGGCTGCCAGCACCTGCTGGAGCGTTGCAGCGCTCATGCCCTGCTCCGAACTGCTTCAGGGGGAAACGGCAACACCGTCTGGCTTGAGACAGGCACGAAGGGCAGCATATGCCGTTGGATCTTGGCAATCAACGGTGCCAACGGAATCATGAGCGCGGGTTTGGCCGGCACCTTGTCAATGCCCTCGGTACCTGCTTCGTGCAAGATCGCTTCGGTCGCCGTAACAAACACAATGGCGCCATCCAGCGAAGCCGGGCCGCTGGTGGCCAGCAATCGGAAGAGCGCATCGACGCCTGCACTCAGGGTGGCAATATGAACGCCAAACGAATTGACCAATTCGTTTGTGACGGCCAACCCCAGCAAATCGGTAAAGCTGAATCGCGCGGCCTTGCCAGTCTTGGATGACAGATATGGAATGGCCCTTCGCCAATGGCGCACGGTCTCAACCGACACGCCAGTGAGCGTGCGCGTTTGATCCTGCGTGAATTGAATAGCGCTGACTTCGGGCATTCTTGTTGTCTGCAACGTGAAAACGTGGGAATTATCCGCTTTGTAACAGTCCTTGGCAACAGGCATTAGCCAGGGTTGGATTCGCGCAACGTCGGCACGCAATTTTGATTCTTCGCCTGGGCTCCCCTTGTTGCTGTTTCGTCGTGCCCATGTCAGTGAAGGAAATCGTCAATATTTCTGTTCAGTGAATCTTGGCCCTGTGTGCCGCCGTCGGCCTTTCGGGCGTTGCCCGCACCCTCATATCGATCAGACCAATTGCGTAGATAAATTAAATAGGCCTTGAAAAGTGTCAGAAATATATTCATACTTCTTCCATTCAGGAGATATCGCCATGCAGACCCTCGCCAAACAAGTTCTGGAACACGCCGCCGGATTGCCGGAGGGCACCCCTTTGGTCGCCAAAGAGCTGTTGCACCTGGGTAGCCGCGCCGCCGTGGATCAAGTGTTGTCCCGCCTGGTGCAGCGCGGAGCCCTGCTGCGCGCGGGCCGCGGTATCTATGTCCTGCCCATCGAGAGCCGCTTTGGCACCCGTGCGCCTTCGGCCGTCAAGATGGTCGAGGGCTTGGCGAACCAGCGCGGGGAAACCATCGTGTCGCACGGCGCCGCCGCCGCCAACGCGCTGGGACTGACCACGCAGGTGCCGATGCGGGCGGTCTATCTCACGTCCGGTCCCAGCCGCCGCTTGAAATTGGGCGCGCAGATGGTCGAGTTCCGGCACGCGCCGATTTGGCAACTGATCTTTCCTGGGCGGGCTGCGGGCGAGGTGGTGCGGGCACTGGCTTGGCTGGGCCCGGAAAAAGCCGGGGAAGCGATCCAAAAACTGCGCGCCAAGCTGGCGCCGTCCGAGCTGAAGGAAGTCGCGTCGGCACGGGCGCGCCTGCCGACCTGGATGGCTCAAGAAATCAGCGCCCTGGTGGCCCATGGCTGAGTTCTTCCATCTCTCCACCGCCGAACGCCTGGAGGCGCTCGACTTGGCAGCCGACACCTCCGGGCGCCTGCCCCACCTGCTGGAGAAAGACATCTGGGTGGTCTGGTCGCTGCGGCACCTCTTTGCCGGCCCTTACGCTGACCACCTGGTATTCAAGGGCGGCACTTCCTTATCAAAGGCCTACGGCGTCATCCGGCGCTTCTCCGAAGACGTGGACCTGACCTATGACATC
>JAYVPF010000155.1:0-6073 GCA_043757535.1 Burkholderiales bacterium | reverse complement strand
GCGAGGAGGGCGTCGTTTATCAGTGTCTGGTAATTCCCTGCGCCCGCCTGTTCAACCTGCCGTTTGAAGTGCTCGACCACAGCGTTGTCGAGGCGAATCGAGATCTTAGTCTTCCCCGGTTCCGCAGTGATCACCGGGCCACGCTTTGCGTCCGAGAAGTCGATATCGCGATAGGGTTCAGCGGCGACGTTTTTCATAAAGCTTTCTTTGCGGTTTGGTCGCCTTCCATGCGCTTAACCGCCGAACAGCTCGCGAAAGAGGCGCTCTGCGTCGCGAAGCCCCTCGTCCGTAAACACCACGGATTTTTGCTTGCCCACGGGATCCCCGATCAGCCCCTTGGCATGTAGACGTGCCAACGCGTCCCAATCCATGCCCTTCCATGCGCGATTTTCTTCGTGCAGCGTCAGGTAGAGCAAAGCGAGCACGGCATCATCGATTTTTTGTGTATTCATTCGTTTTCACCTTCGCGTTTGGGGCAGCGCGCGTCCACATCATTCTCGAAACCTTGAAGGCAAGCGGCAACCCGACGACGTGTTGCTAGTTTATGGCGCGCCGTCGAATTTCGATCCAACTCACCGCGAAGCGTGTCATTGATGCGCGACTGATAGCCGCTGCCCTGTGCCTTAAAAAACTCCAGCACATCAACATCCAGACGGATTGTTGTGAGCACCTTGGTGGGTGCCGCCTGAGGGCCGCGCCCGCGCTTAAGCACAGGCGCACCGAGCATGTCTTCAGTCCACGCAGGAGGATTGTCGGCGTCGAGCACCTTAGCTGAGGTTTTCTTTGGCAACTTGGCGGTAGTAGTGAGCTTCATGTTTTTCAGCCTTTCTTAACGAAATTACGAGCGTTCCAAGGGCACGTTCGGTGCAAACCAATACGACCACCTCACTGTGCAGAGCGCCGAAACAAACCAGACAAACCTCACCGCAATTTTCCCGTTTATCTTCGCGCGTAACGGCGAAATGATCCCAAATCGCATCGCATTCAATGAAATCAAATCCATGATTTTTGATGTTAAGTTTGCGTTCGGTTTCATCCCAAGTGAGCAGACTTAATTGTATTTACAATTTGCATGCAGTGTCAATTGCAATTTGACGGGTTTATGAGCCACGATAGGGAGTAGGTTGGAACTCGAAGCGGTTCCGCCGGATGCGGTGGCAAACGATGATGGTTGAATTGGTTTCGCACTTACAGAAGTCGGAACCGCAAGCGATCCAGACCTACGCGCTGATGTATGTCAAAATGAAACCATAATGGTTGCAAGCAGGTTATTCTCATGCCGACGACGCTCACGCTCAAAAACATCCCCGAGGCTGTTTACACCCGCCTGAAATCGGCCGCCGATGCGCATCGGCGCAGCCTGAACAGCGAAGCTATCGTCTGTCTGGAGTCCGTGCTGGTACCGACCAAATTAGCGCCCAGCGAACGTCTCGCGCGCGCACGGGAACTACGCGCCTCACTGCCTGCGGGTAAGTTCCGCGCGCGCGACATCGACGCAGCAAAGCGGCTGGATCGCCCGTGATCGTGGTCGACTCGAATGTGGTTGCGTACCTCTATCTGCCGGGGGAGTTTACGGCCGCTGCCGAGGCGCTGCTAGAGCGAGATCCTGACTGGGCTGCGCCGATCCTCTGGCGCAGCGAGTTCCGAAATATTCTCGCCGGTTACATGCGGCGCAAAGCCATCACGTTCGAGCAAGCTAACGGTCTGCAAACCGAAGCCGAACGTCTGCTCGCCGGAGCGGAGTACGAGGTTGATTCGTTCGCCGTGCTTGAGCTTGTTCGCGACAGCGATTGCTCGGCGTACGACTGTGAGTTCATAGCGCTTGCGATGAAGCTCAACACCCAATTGGTGACGATGGACAAGAAGCTGTTGCGGGCGTTTCCGAAATGTGCGGTAGGGTTGTCGGTTGGTTTGTAGGGCGGAACGCGAAGCCGTTCCGCCAGATTCGGTGGCGACTAATGATCGTCAACAGGTTTCGCATTCGCAGAAGTCGGAACCGCAAGCGTTCCGTACCTACGCGCTAGACGACTGAGCGACGCGCCGAAGCTAGACCAAGACCGTGCATTGACCAAGTCACGCATATCCTTTCTCAGGCGGGATAGTCGTATTCCTGAAACGGGTCCGCTTCCTGTCTAAGAGTTTGCCAGTCGAAGTGATACCTTTCCGCAGAGGACCAGGATTGAGGAAACTCTACTCTAAAGAATGCACCAATTGCATCGGACATGCCATCCGACGATCCGTCCCACAGAATCGCTCCAGATTGTGGCGAATAGTCGTGGTCACGGAATTGCGCTGAAAGAATGGCAAGATGTCCGCACACAGCATCAATCATGTTTTCAAAAGTTGCGCTTTTGAATTCAGCGTGTCGGTCGTGCTTTGTTGCGTTATACGCTTGGTACCATGAGAGGCTTCCATTTTCTGCCCAAGCCGAGAACGGGGTTCTTGTTCCGCTCGAGCCATTCCATATTGGAACTCGTACCTTGTACTCCGACAGCCGATGCGACTTTTCGATCTTAATGTAGTCGCTCATGCGTAGATCTCCCTGTTTTTTGTATCCGTTCTCAAGGAGAATTGCCTTGCAGTTAGCTTCTACTTCTACGCACGCGCGAAGCAAAAGTTCGTGAATTCGATAGGAATAGGTTTGAAGATTTTGCTCCGCAGGTTCCACATAGTCGAACAATTCCAAAACGTCCTTCTGAATAAGTAAGAAGGCTCGAACGTAGTGCTGGGGATCCATCGCATATCGTGGATGCTCCACGTACTGTCCGTGCCCACTATTAGCGTAGCTTCCATCGGCAAGTTGCCGAGACGTTCTACGGTATGGACGAGTAATGCTCACGATGCCTAGCGCAATTTCAACGCGTAGCGCATCGTCAATCTGCCAAAACGGAGATACGTGCGTATTACAAAGATAAAAGCGGATGTCGGTATAAGCTGGTTCTGCATAACCAATATTAACGCTCCAGCGCCCACTTCACGTGTTCTCGCACCATCGCACTCGGGTGTTCAGCGCGCGATTGCAGCGCCTCGACGACATCGGTCGACTGCTCCGCATTCCCCAAAGCCACCGCTATATTCCGCAACCACCGCTCATACCCAATCCGCCAAATCGGGCTACCCTGCAGTCGCTCTTCAAAGTCCGCTTCGGTCCACGCAAACAGCTCAACCAGCGTCGCTGAATCCAGCCCGTTTCTCGGCTCAAAATCGGGCACCGTGGCCTTGCGTGCAAACTTGTTCCACGGGCAGATGAGTTGGCAGTCGTCGCAGCCGTAGATGCGGTTGCCGATGGCTTTGCGGAACTCTACTGGGATTGCGGTTTTTAGTTCAATGGTTAGGTAGCTGATGCATTTGCGCGCGTCGAGCCGGTGCGGGCCTGTGATGGCTTTTGTGGGGCAGACGTCGATGCAGGCGGTGCAGGTGCCGCAGTGGTCTTTCTGTGGTTCAGGCGGGGCTAGTTTTAACGAGGTGTAGATCTCGCCGAGGAAGAATAGGGAGCCGCGTTCGCGTGAGAGCAGCAGCGTGTGTTTGCCGCGCCAGCCGAGGCCCGCTTTCACGGCAAGCGGGATTTCCATAACGGGGGCGGAATCGGTGAAGACACGGAATTCGTGGGGGGCGATTTCGTTGGTGATTGCAACGGCTAAGGCTTGGAGTTTGTTGCGTAAAACTTTGTGATAGTCGCGGCCTAGGGCGTAGCGGGAGATGTAGGCTTGGTTGTTCTTGGCGGACGTTTGAGACGAGGCGACTACCCCCTCTCCCCAGCCCTCTCCCACGAGGGGAGAGGGGGCCGATCCAGCGTAGTGCTTGGGCGAGTAATCCAGCGCTACACAGATGACGCTCTGCGTACCCGGTTGCAATTCATCGGGCTGCCATCGTTTGCTGCCGTGGCGGGCCATATACTCCATCTCGCCATGATGACCGGCCTCAATCCACGCCTGAAACCCCTCCGCCTCGCGCTCAAGCGCGATGTCGGCTATCCCGACCGCCGAGAAGCCCATGCGCTCGCCGAGTTGCACGATGCGCGCTGCTATCGATTGATGGGTGGCGTTTGACATGGAAGCCATTGTAGGAAGCACTGAGTATTTGGCTGATGAAGCGGCGACGCTAGCCTTTGCGCAGCGGTTTGCGGCGACGGTTGAATTGCCGTGCTCAGTGGCGCTAATTGGCGATCTCGGCGCAGGAAAAACGACCTTCGTGCGCGGCGTGTTGCGCGCGCTTGGCGTGACCGGCGCGATCAAGAGCCCGACTTATGCGCTGGTTGAAAGCTACGACACGACGAAGGGTGTTGTGCATCATCTCGACGCCTATCGCATTGAGCGCGTGGATGACTTTGAGGCGCGTGGCGGGTTTGAATATTTTGGATCGTCGTCGATACGATTTGTTGAATGGTCTGAGCGGTTGCAGGGAGCCGTGCCGTTTGATCTGGAATTGCGGTTTGATTTTGAAAATGCGGGGCGGCGGGTGACGATTTCTCCCCTCCCCCCTCGTGGGGGAGGCGGTGACACGCTTGTCGCCTCCAGCTCCGGGGGAGAGGGGGGTGGTGGCTTGCGCGGCGAGCTTGGTACGAATAGCCAACGTCACCCTCTCCCCTCAAGGGAGAGGGGGCCAAGCCAATGAACCGCAGACAAGCTTTGCAAGCACTCGCAGCCCTTGTCGCAGGCGGCGCGGCAACGCTCGCGTTGGGTGGCCCCAAAGTGCTTGCCGTGCGTGCCTGGCCGGGCAAATCATCGACACGCATCACCATCGAGTCGGACAGCGAGCTGCGCTTTTTTGTATCGTCGCTGGCGACCCCGGATCGCGCGATCATTGACTTGTCCGACGTGCAGGCGGACGCGGCATTTCAGAAGGCGCTGGAAACGCTCAAAAACGACACGGGTGTGCTCGCACGCGCACGCATCGGCCAATACCGCGCCGACACCGCTCGGCTCGTTCTTGAACTCAAGTCGCGCTCGGAA
Source organism: Burkholderiales bacterium (assembly GCA_043757535.1). Taxonomy (GTDB): domain Bacteria; phylum Pseudomonadota; class Gammaproteobacteria; order Burkholderiales; family Casimicrobiaceae; genus Casimicrobium. Next base: position 1,121 of record JAYVPF010000155.1, on the reverse strand, counting down.
ACGGCGGCGTTTGCGCTGCCGCCGATTGGGCAATATCGGCACCGTTTGGTGATCGATCTGACGCCGGTCGATGCCGACGATCCGATCGCCACGTTTCTCGCAAAGTTGGTCGAACGCGAGACTCAGTTGGAGAAGGCGCAGGCGGAGGTTGCCAAGGGCGATTCGTCGGTGCAGAAAGCGCCCCAGCTGCTGCCGCATCAGGCAACGCCGCCTAAGTCACCGCCGCCGCCCATAGCCACAAAGCCGCCGCCGGCGATAGCGTCGCGTCCCGCGCCCGAAAAGCACGTCAAACCGTTTGTCATCGTGCTCGATCCGGGCCACGGCGGCGAAGACCCCGGCGCGATTGGCCCTGCGGGCACCTATGAAAAAGACGTCGTGCTAGCCATCGCCCACAAGACAAAAGCGCTGCTGGAGCAAGACCCGCGCATCATTGTGTTGATGACGCGCGAGGAGGACGTTTTCATTGCGCTCGGCGACCGGGTGCGCAAGGCGCGCGGCGTCAACGCGGACGTGTTCGTATCGATTCATGCAGACGCGTTCACGCGGCCCGACGCACGCGGCAGCTCGGTGTTTGCGCTCTCGGAGCGCGGTGCCAGCAGTGCAGCAGCAAAGTGGATTGCCGATAAGGAAAATCAGTCCGATTTGATTGGGGGCGCGCGCCTCGTGGGGCGCGATCCGGCGTTGGCAAAAATGATCCTGGAGATGAGTCAATCGATCACCAACGCCGATTCGATCAAACTCGGGCGCGGCATGATCGGTGAGATAAAACCGATCAACGCACTGCACAAGGCAAGCGTGGAGCAGGCGGGCTTTGCCGTGCTGCGCGCGCCCGATATTCCCTCGATTTTGATTGAGACGGCGTTCATCTCGAATCCGGAAGAGGAAGCGAAGCTCGCCAGCCCCGCGCATCAGCTTAAACTCGCCCGAGCAATTCGCAATGGCGTACGGAAATTTCTGGCAATGCAACAGGTTCGGGTGTAATCAGCTTTTCTCTCAAAGCATTATTTAACCGGGGCTAAGGTCAATACACGTCACTTAACAATATAAATGACCCTGCGAGCGCTCGTTGATGTATCCGAATCAGCGCGAGCGCTTCGCAGCGGCCAGTTACTCATCTTGCG
>JAYVPF010000154.1:0-23035 GCA_043757535.1 Burkholderiales bacterium | reverse complement strand
GGTCATTCGCGTGGGCATACTGCTCATACGCGATGCGTTTCGAGGCTTCAACGCCCAAGCCTTCCGACAGACGATCAAACAGTGGGCAGAGCCAAATCCAGTCCTCAATATTTGAGGGGAAACCTCAGGGGCTGACCCCTTCTGCTCTGTTCGCTGCGGTAGATGCGGTCGAGCAGGCACTTGCTCGAGCTCTGTTTGCTGAACTCGTCTTCGGTGAACGGAGCCCAGACGGCATCGAAGCCCTTGAGATTGGTATCGCCGTGACGCGCCACGTTTTGTCCGACGTCCGACAGACTTTATGGCGTGAGCGAATGCTGGAACGCAATCCGCCCAAGCCGTTTGTTCAATCTGCGGCATGGCAGGGCCGCGTCGGGTTGAACGTTGCGCGGCTCCAAGCACAAGATTTAGCCTCAGCGGCCGGTTGATCAACGCACGCAAAGCGATCAGCTTTTTGGCACAAACCCAAGTATTGCTTAAGCTGGGGAGCCAATTTCCCTATTGTCGACTCCACAAAGCAGGGACCTCAGCTTGGCGCCGTTTTTGCCTCGTGCGTGAGCATGGAAAGGCTGCAGGGCCAGCCGCGATGGCAGCGTTACGGCCACTGCGCATCAATTGGGGACGCAGAATTTCACGCCCTCGCCATCCCAACCGAGCGCAACAAAACTGTTGTAAATCGAGAGGTCGGTCGTGAATCGGTGATTGGGGTTGTCTGGAAACCGGATCTGTCCCCGGAACATGCGATAGACCGGCATCAACCCCGCTGCACACGACCCGCCCACGCCTTCGATCAATGGCATAAAGGCATAGGAATCGATGCCTTCGTTGAACGGCAGACCCGGGGTCTGGCTATTGCCTGGATTTAGCGCTGCCAATGCATTTTTCTCCGACTGCGTCAGCGTGTAGAAGTGCGAGCCCCGGGATTTGTTTACTGCGATCTGATCAAAATAGTAACGACTGATGCCAAGGGTTCCCGGCTCTTGTGCGCTGTAGGTATTGAAGACTTTTCCCGTGCGACGCCATGCGGCAAAGCTGTCGAGCAAGGCCGCATCAGACGCGCGCGAGGTGATGAAGTAGTAGTCGAGCGACGCGTTATAGAACTCGGTCATCGCCGTAAGCTTTTTGTCGATGCGGGCCTGGTAGACACTGCCGCCGTCCAGACCGGCATATAACGTTGTTCCAGAGGGGGAAAGGGCAAGCGTCTTGACCCCGGCCACGGGTAGTCCGGCATTGATAGTGGCAATGTTGGTAGTCGATCCCTTGCCCACTCCGCAGTCAGCGCCAACGTAGCCTTCATCCGCAGTATTGGGATCAAATACCACTGCCGAAACTAGCGAACATTCTGCTCGGGGATCAATCCCGAAGATCGCCGGATACGGTGGCCGATAGGGCGGCAGGAATGCTGCGTCGTAGCCTAGCGCAACGGACTGGATGCCCATCGTCTTGTGCAGGAAATCGATGACTGAAACCGTTCCCTGAGACGGGTCATATCCCGGGTAGATCGCTGCCCATGTCGCACCGCTGTCGCTGCTGATCATATAAGCGTCGCCGGTGCCCGAATGTACCGCTGCCAACAATGTGTTCGGCAACTTGGTACTGAACGACAGCCCATAGATCGTCGACGAATCGGGCAACCCCGCCCGGATTGGCGTCCATGTCGCAGCGGCGTCGGTGCTGCGGTAAATACCTCCGACACTGCCCGATCCGAGCGTTCCGGCGACGACAATTTTCGGGTTTAGCGGATTGATCGCCAGGGCTGGCGCCATGTAGGTGGAAGCCCCGGTTTGCACGGACTTCCAGGTCGCCCCACTGTCGGTGCTCTTGAATACGAAGCCGTTGGTTCCAGCGTAGATCGTGCTCGACGTCACGGGATCGATGGCCAGCGAGACGATCCATTCGCCGTTTGCCCCGTACAGGCCCTGAGACGAGTTTTGCCAACTCGCGCCGCCATCGGTGCTTTTGAATATGCCTTGGTCTCGTGTACCCGCATAGAGTGTCGTCGGGGTGACCGGATCGACGGCAACGACGTGAACGGTGACGTTCGCTAAACCGATGTTGACAGAGGCCCAATTATTGCCACCGTTAGTGGTGCGATAGATGCCCCACTGACCGCCAACAAAAACAGTGCCGGCAAGGCGCGAGTCCACGGCCATTGCGGCTACGCTGATGCGAGGAGAAAAGGGGGAGCTGAGGCCAGTGTTAACCGTAGTCCAACTCACGCCACCGTTGGTGCTTTTTGACAAGCCGTCGCCGCCGCCCTGATACATCGTCGTCGGCGCCTGGTTGTCGAGGGCGAAAAAATTGCCTCCAGGCGCGCCTGCCACTGCAGTCCAGCTGGCGCCACTGTCAACACTTTTGTAGAGTGCACCGCGCGGGGTTGCATATAGCGTCGTTGGCGTCGCTGGATCCGCCACTACAGAGAACGTAAAAACACTGGTGCCGACCGGAAAGCCCGCTCCCGCGGCCACCCACGTCACTCCGCCATCAATGCTCTTGAACAGCCCGTTGTTGGTACCGGTAAACAGCGCGCCCGGCACCACCGCGATCGAATACGGAGTGGTGCGGTTAAGGCCGTTGAATCCGGCCTTCCACGTGTTGCCGCCATCAACGCTGCGATAAATTCGATCATTGGCGGAGAAATAAATCTTGTTGGCATCGAGCGGGTCGTTCGCGATGGCGATGACCGCAGAGCCAATCGGCGCGTCGCCTGCGATTGCCCAGCTAGTACCGCCATCAATGCTCTTGTAAACGCCACTATTCTCACCGGCAAACAGCGTCTGCGAATTTCCAGGGCTCACTGCCACAGCATTGACGATGATATGTTGGCCGTAACGCGTGATTCCGCTACTGGCGGGCGTCCAGTTTAGGCCGTCATTGGTGCTTTTGAATACGCCGCCAATGCCGCCTGCGAAGACCGTTGCGCTCGACGCTGGATCGATGGCGATCGTGCGAATCTGCCCGCCGTACGGGCCGTGGGTAGTCCAAAGACTCGTGCCAGCAGGCACTGAGACTGCAGCAATGCCAGAACCGCGATATACGTCGAGACGCTTGGAGCACTCAGAGCCGCTGATGGCGACCAACGCCGCGATAAATCCCATCACGTTTAGCCAGCGCGGTCTGTCGCGCCTGATGCCGCCGATCAGTTCGGAATGCTGCAAAGTCTGATCATTCACGCAGAGGTCTCTCTAAATCATCGACATCATCAAAGGTTTTCGCTGTATCGTCGGTGTTCCGTCGACTTGAGTCCACCAAGACGAACGATCCCGCGAAACAGGAAAAGAAGCAAGTCCCACCTATTGTCCGCAGGATTGCTCGCCAAGAATCGACTTGCGATGATTCGTCAGGTATCACAACAGTTACATCTGTGTGTCGTCAACTACAGAAGCGCTGCTCGACACCGCATGCCGTCGCGATGCCAACAGACCTCGCGTGCAACGTTCGCCGTCGAACTCGATGGTCACGGCTTCGCAGGTCGACAGCTTCTTAGAAAAATCGCCATTTCCATTATGGTTAGATGGCTATTTGTTGAAAAGTCGATATTTGATGTATCGGTCGGATAGCTCATATGCAGCGGTTATTTCGTGATAAAGCTGATGCCACTCGGAGTTGACGCACCGACCATCATTCAACGTTCCGCCGTCGCGGCGCGTTGTGGAACGAACTTGCAACGCAGCCGGTCTGTAGCGGGTTCTGACGCGTAGAATTCATTTTGATGTCCTTCCTTTCCCGCTACGAGTTGGAGCTTGGTGTTCGCTATGTGCGTGCCAAGCGTCGCAACAGTTTCATCTCCTTTATTTCGCTCATTTCGATGCTTGGTATTGCGTTGGGCGTGGCTGCGTTGATCATCGTGATTTCGGTGATGAACGGGTTTCAGAGCGAGCTGCGCGAACGCATGCTGGCGGCGACCGCGCATGTGGAGGTGAAGGGCTTTGATTCGCCGCTCGCCGACTGGCAGGGCGTTGCAGCCACCGTCAAAGGGAACCCCGAAGTCGAAGCGGTCGCGCCCTACGTGCAGGGCGAAGGCATGTGGCTCAACGGCGAAATCAGCAAGCCGTCACTTGTGCGTGGCATTGATCCCGCGAATGAGGCGCAAATCGCGACGATCCAGAAGCACATGAAGGTGGGCACGCTCGATTCGCTGCAACCGGGCACGTGGGGCGTGATTCTGGGCGTCGATCTCGCGCGTAATCTGGGCGTTCGCGTCGGCGAAAAGGTGGCGCTGGTCTCCACGCAAACGACGGTGACGCCTGCGGGCTCGGTGCCGCGTCTGAAGAATTTCACGGTCGTTGGATTGTTCGAAATCGGCTGGATTGAGGCCGACAGCCGCGTCGCGCTCATCCACATGAATGACGCGCAGCGGCTCTACCAATTTGGCGATACGGTGACCGGCATCCGCGTCAAGCTGCGCGATTTGATGCAGGCCGATGCCGTCACGGGGCAGTGGCTTAAATCGCTGCCTGCGGGCATTGAAGTGGTGCCATGGACGCGCATGAACGCGAGCTTTTTCAAAGCCGTGCAGATGGAAAAGCGCGTGATGTTCATCATCCTGACGTTGATCGTGGCGGTGGCGGCGTTCAATCTCGTGAGTACGCTGGTGATGGTGGTGACCGACAAGCAGTCCGACATCGCGATCCTGCGCACACTCGGTGCGCGACCCCTCGGCATCATGCAGATTTTTATCGTTCAGGGCAGCATCATTGGCGTGATCGGTACCTTGATTGGGCTCGTGCTCGGTTTGCTCGTTTCGTTCAATCTCGATCATGTGGTCGGTGCGATTGAGCGCCTGTTTGGTGTGACGTTTATCGACAAAACGATTTACCTCATCACCGAATTGCCGTCGAAAATTTTGATGAGTGACGTGACTACCATTACGCTGATGAGCTTGGGCCTTTCGCTGCTCGCGACGCTCTATCCGAGCTGGCATGCGAGCCGCGTGAACCCCGCGGAAGCGCTTCGCTATGAATAGGCCCATCGTCGAGGCCGCTGGCCTCGGCAAGCGCTACGAGAGCGGCCCGGCGACAACACAGGTGTTGACCGACGTGTCCTTCGCGGTGGCGGGCGGCGAATCAGTGGCGATTGTCGGTTCGTCAGGCTCTGGCAAGAGCACGCTCTTGCATTTGCTCGGCGGGCTTGATTCGCCGAGCAAAGGCAGTGTGAGTCTGCTCGGGAATCCGCTGGCCAATATGTCCGATGCGTCGCGCGGTGATTTGCGCAATCGCGCGCTGGGGTTTGTTTACCAATTTCATCATTTGCTCGCGGAGTTGACGGCGGTGCAAAACGTGGCCCTAGCGCTGCGCATTCGTCGCACGGCGGTCGCTGTAGCTGACGCCAAAGCAACCGAGCTTTTGGCTTCGGTGGGCTTATCGCATCGACTGCAACATTTGCCGTCCGAACTCTCCGGCGGCGAGCGGCAACGTGTGGCGATAGCGCGTGCGCTGGTGACGGAGCCCGCCTGCGTGCTGGCCGACGAGCCGACTGGCAATCTCGATCAGGAAAATGGTGACCGCGTGTTTGCCATGTTGCTGGACGCGACGAGGAGCCGCAACGCGTCGCTCGTGCTCGTTACCCATGATCGTGATCTCGCCGCGCGCTGTGATCGCGTGTTGCATCTCACGCAGGGCCATTTACAGACGCTCGGCGAATGGCAAACCACGCCGCATCAAGGCGAGTCGCTTGCAAGCTAGCCAGCGTCCAGCGCTGTTCTGGTTGTTCGCCGGAATTACGCTGTTTGCTACGATGGACGTTGCCGCTAAATGGGTGGGACGCACGTATCCGCTGACCGCTGCGGTGTGGCTGCGCTATCTGGTGCCAACGATTTTGGTGGGTGGCTATTTGGTCGCGACCCGAGGCGTCAAATTTGCCCATGCGCCGCGACCGTTGATTCAAATTTTTCGCGGTATTACGCTCGTTGTGAGCACGTTGTGTTTCTGGACGGCGCTGTCGCGATTGCCGCTGGTTGAGGCGGCAACCGTGTCGTTCGTATGCCCGACCATCGTGGTGATTTTCTCAGCACTGCTGCTCGGTGAGCGGCCACAGCGCACACATTGGATCGCGCTGGTCATCGGTTTTGTTGGCGTGCTCATTGCGCTGCGTCCGGGACAGGTTCATGACCCCGTGGGGGCCATCGCGGCCTTGAGTTCCGCCGCGTTTTATGCGGTGTATTTAGTGCTGACGCGAAAAGTTGCCGACGAGGCCGATTCGCTGGTGCTGTTGTTCCACGCCAACGCGATTGGCGCGCTGGCGCTCACCGTACTCGCGCCCGCCACCGCGCGCTTGCCCAACATTCTGGCGGAGTGGATGATTCTGCCGGTGCTCGGTTTATTTGGCATGGCCGGACATTGGTGTTTGATCAAGGCGTATGCCATCGCGGACGCGTCGACGCTGGCCCCGTTTATGTATGTGCAACTTTTGATTGCGACGTTCTACGGCTGGCTGTTTTACGACAATTTGCCGGATGGATTTACGCTGCTTGGCATGCTGGTGATTCTGGCCAGCGGGCTGTATGTGCTCAACGAGGGACGGCGCACGGCGGCGCGGGTTCGCGACAACGAAGTCGCGGCCACACCGGAATAGGGTAGTGCTGCTCGGGTCGTTGCACGTTAAAATTGCTGCACTGCAATGCGAAATGGTCTAGTCCCGACGTCGCGATTCGACGCTGGGCAGCAGACTTCCCCGCAAAACTATTTTTTTGTTATCCGACAGCATGAGCACGCACGCCACTTTGGCATCGCTCTTGCTCGCGGCACAAACGTAAATCACCTCGGCTCAAACCTATTCTGCAACCATGACAACTCCTACCTACGGTGCCGGCATTGAGATCAATGCCCCCATTTCTGCTGACTTCGCCACCATCCTGACGCCGGAAGCGATGGCGCTAGTCGCCAAGCTGCATCGCGCGTTCGACTCACGTCGTCAAGAATTACTGGCCGCGCGCGTGGTGCTCGCCAAGCGCCTCGACGCTGGCGAAAAGCTCGATTTTCTTGCCGAGACCAAGCACATCCGCGACGATGCGTCGTGGAAGATCGCGCCGCTGCCGAAATCGCTGGAATGCCGCCGCGTAGAGATTACCGGGCCGGTCGAGGCCAAGATGGTGATCAACGCGTTCAACTCGGGCGCGGACAGCTACATGACCGATTTCGAGGATTCGAATTCGCCGTCGTGGGACAACCAGATTCAGGGCCAAATCAACTTAGGCAAGGCGATTCGCCGTACGCTGACGCTGGAGCAAAAAGGCAAGACGTACAAGTTAAACGACAAGATCGCCACGCTGCAAGTGCGTCCGCGCGGCTGGCATCTCGAAGAGAAGCATGTGCTGATCGACGGCAAGCGCGTGCATGGCGGCATCTTCGATTTCGCCCTGTTCATGTTCCACAACGCGAAAGAGCAGATCGCGCGCGGCTATGGCCCGTTCTTCTATCTGCCGAAGCTTGAATCACATCTCGAAGCGCGCCTGTGGAACGACGTGTTCGTGATGACGCAGAACGAGCTGGGCCTGCCACAGGGCACGATCAAGGCGACGGTGCTGGTTGAGACGATCAACGCTGCGTTTGAGATGGAAGAGATGCTCTACGAATTGCTTGAGCACAGCTCGGGCCTCAACGCCGGTCGTTGGGATTACATCTTCTCGTGCATCAAAAAATTCAAGCTCGACAAGAATTTCTGCCTTGCGGATCGCGCCAAGGTTACGATGGTCGCGCCGTTCATGCGCTCCTACGCACTCTTGCTGCTGGAAACCTGCCACCGACGGGGCGCTCCGGCCATCGGCGGTATGAGCGCGCTGATTCCGATCAAGAACGATCCCGAGAAGAATGCCATCGCGATGGGCGGCATCATTGCCGACAAAAAGCGTGACGCAACCGACGGTTACGATGGCGGCTGGGTCGCGCATCCTGGCCTCGTTGAGGCTTCGATGAAAGAGTTTGTTGATGTGCTCGGCGACAAACCGAATCAGTGGCAAAAGCAGCGTCCGGATGTCAAAGTCACTGCCGCTGATCTCTTAAATTTCCAGCCGGAAACGCCGATCACCGAGTTCGGTTTGCGCATGAATATCAATGTCGGCATTCACTACCTCGGCGCATGGCTCGCGGGCAACGGCTGCGTGCCGATTCACAATCTGATGGAAGACGCGGCGACCGCAGAAATCTCGCGCTCGCAGGTGTGGCAATGGATTCGTACACCGAAGGGCATGCTCGACGATGGCCGCAAAGTGACCGCTGAAATGGTCAAAGCGATGGTTCCGGAAGAGCTGGCCAAGATCAAGGCGGGCGGCTTTGAGGGCAAATTTGATCGTGCTGCGGTCATCTTCACCGAGATGGCCACGAAAGATTCTTTTGAAGAATTTTTGACGTTACCGTTGTACGAAGAGATTTAACGGCCCGTCCCCGGTTTGTACGTACTGATTAGGGTTTGCCCTTATCAGTGCTCGCTTGCCGGAGCGGCCTGCTCGCGCCCGAATTTGGTGCCGTAGGGTCAAAATCGCATTAAGAATGATCCGCATTAGAGCGATTTACTGAGTTTCTCGGACTCAGGGGACTGGCTTTTTTGGAACCGGCGACTTAAAATCAGGGTCTACCGCTCAGAACGGTGCGCGCAGGAGAAAGGGTGCATAGACTTCGCTGTCCAAGCATCGCGCAGCATCAGATTCGGAATTTCGCGCAGGGTGCCACCAGAAGTCGCCCGCCGATTAAGTTGCATCGATTACCTACGGATTGGATTATGGCTAAGAAGTCAACGCCTGTGTTAACACGGGCTAATCTTTGGTCGCTTGAAGAATATACAAAGCGTCGTCCCACCTTTCGACCAGAGGTGATGGCGCACAAAAAAAATCGCACAGTCCATCTGGGCAATCATCTGGCGCTGCAGTTCGAAGACGAAATGACAGTGCGCTACCAGATTCAGGAAATGCTTCGTGAAGACAGCGAAGTCGACGGCGCAAGCGAAGCTAGCCAGGGCGATAGCGTGCAGAACGAGCTCGACGCTTACCTGCCGCTGATCCCCGACGGCAGCAACCTCAAAGCCACGATGATGCTCGAGTACACCGACGAGGTGGAAAGGAAGCGCCAACTCGCGCAGTTGATCGGCATCGAAGACCGCATCTGGATCCAGGTCGAAGGTAGCTCCAAGCTGTACTCGATCGCCGACGAAGACCTGGATCGTGAAAACGACTACAAGACCTCAAGCGTGCATTTCCTGCGCTTCGAGTTGACCAAAGAGATGAAGGCCGCGCTCAAATACGGCGTGGGTTTGGCTGTCGGCGTGGATCACCCGCGCTACAAAGCGGCGATTAACCCCATTCCGCAGACCGTGCGCAATGCGCTGGTGGCTGACCTTAAATAGATTTGGCTTCCGATGACGAAAAAAGCGGCTTTTGAGCCGCTTTTTTGTGTTAGCTTTTCTATCAGCTTTTCGCTGAAAGCGCCACAATGTCCGGGCTGACGTCGAAAAATGCCATTTATCGACTATGGAGAAATTGCGCTCCAGCCCATATGAAATAGGCGTTACAGCGAAAAGCTATAACACTTGATAATCAGTTTTCGCTGCCCAAATTCGGTACGTGCATCGGCACGATAGCGTTATCTGCTGCGTTCGTTGGACGCGGCACACCCACCAATTTCGCGTTGTCCGCCAGGGTTCTGCCGCCGGTCAATTGCGCTTTGGCGGCGGCCTCTGCCTTGTCATCGCGCGCCAGCAGCGTCTTCGACGCGGCCTCAGCGCCCGCAGGTGCGCAGGCCCCGGTACTGCGTCGTGTCAACGCGGCGGCGAGTTGTTTTTCTGCCGGGTCGCCGAGTTGCCTGGTCAGGTCATCGGTTGCTGAGCAAGTGGGGGCGAAGCCATTGATGTAGTCACCTTCGCCTTTGTCGTTGCGTCCGGTGAACTGGACGGCGTAGTACGTGGTGCCGCAGTTGTCGGTTGGTAAAAATCCATACGGTTTGCCGCAGGTCGTGTCACCGATCAGAATCACTTCGACGCCGACCCCGCGCAGTCCGTTAATTACTGCCTCCGATGCGGAGCAGGATCGAGCGCTGGTGAGAATGAACACGCGTTCCAGGTTAAGTGTGGGCAGCGGCGTGCCTGCGGTCAACGAGAAACCAACGGCCGTGGAGTAGAACGGGGTGACGTCGTCGAGCCGACCAAACGGCGCTTTGTCGTTTTGCAGCGTGAGTTCGAACGTCTTTCCAGCAGTGCGCGCAGGCCCTGCGATCATGTAGGCGAGCTCGCCCGCCACGTCGAGCAGACCGCCGCCGTTGTAGCGCAAATCGAGCACCAGATCGGCGACGCCGACCGCCTGAATCCCGGCAATCGCATTGGCCAGCGCGCTTTCCGAGCTGTACGGGCTGAACGTCTGGAACGCGATGTAGCCAACGCGCCCGGTTGCGGTGTTGATCGTGCCCGCAGTGGTCACCGATTTTGTTTGCAACGAGGCCGACGTCAGTGAGACTGTGCGCGACGTGCCAGCAGCGGCGCTCATCAGCGTGAAGCTGTGCGCTTCGCCGACGACCGGGGGGTAGATGCCGCGATTCAATACGGTTGTGTTGCCGCCGCTGACAAAGTCAACGCCGTCAATGGCGATGATGCGGTCGCCGCGTTTGACGTTGGCGGTGGCGGCAGGGCTGCCGGGATCGACGATCGCCGCGATCCACTGGCGCGGCGGCGTGCTGCGCACCGCGCTCCACGAGATGCCATAACCATACGACGTGCCACCGCTACGCGCCTCGGCGTTAGCAGTGGTGTCCGTGAAATGAAACTCATCCTTTTCGCGGCCAGACAAAACTTTTACTGGCGTTCGCAGTGCGGTGAACAGTGCGTCTGTGGTGTCGAATGTGCTGACGTTTACGTTGGGTACTTCGCGAAACCAAAGGTACGTCTCGTCGATCCAAGATCGCAGCCAACTCTTTTCATTGTCGAGAGTCCCCTGGCGATCTGGGTAGGCGCGACCGGTGCTCGGGCTCGCGCCGACGCGCGGCGTGAGGCATCGATCCTCGACCGAACTTGACGCAGCGAAACTCGGGCGCGGCGTTTGCTCCACGGCACGCTTGACGCAAAACACGACTCCTTCGCCGATCCAGCCACGACGAATCATCTCTTGATAGCTGGGCAGACTCACGGTGTAGCGATGATTCGGCGTATCCACCGGCGTCATGCTGCGCAGCGCGCGGTAAACCGGGGCAGGCGAGCTGGCGGGGCAAACGCCGGCAACGGGCCGCTCCACCGCAAAGTCGAGGCCTTCATTAAAAAAGTTTGGCAGTGCGGTCGACGCGATCACCGCGCAGTCGGCGCTCAATCCGTAAAAATGCGATGAAAATGCTGAATCCGCAATGCTGATGCGATAGCGACAGACCGTGTCGAGTGGCACCGTCGCACCGGTTGCGGCGGGGGCGACGAAGGACATGCCCGTGCGCTGAAAATCGGCAACGCCGTCAAGTACGGTTTGTTCGGCCACGCGACCGGTCAAAAAATACGCGGCAATCGTTTTGTTGTAGTACTCAACCACTGTAACCGTAGCCGTCGCCTGCGCCATGGCCGATTGCGCAAACATCAGCGAGAGCAGGCTCGCGAATGCGACGTGGTATGCATAGCGGCACAATCGGTGTTGCAGTGAATGCAAATTCATGGGTCGTTCCTTCACAATTCCATTGTTATTAGTACGTATTATGACAATGGATTGTGCCAACGCCTCTGCGGAGGCACCGCATATTTTTTTTGGCGATGTGATCAGTCATGATCGGGGTCGACGAGACGCGGTCCGGCGTGATGGCTAAAGGTGCCCTCGAGTTCAAACTCTACGCAAATCCCGGCATGATCGCTCGCCGCGTTGTGCGCATAACCCACGGTTGGATAGCGTTCGCCCTGATGCTGCTTGCATTTCAGGGTGATGCCCTTGCGATTGATCGAGCGATTGGTTCGCATCAACTTCGGATCGTGCAGGATATAGTCAAGGCGCGAAACGTCCTGACCCACCGCAAAATAATGCGTCCAGCGATCCTCGCTGGAAACGTCGGCAAACGAATCGACGAGACCGGCATTCATGAGCGGCGCAAGCGACTGACCACGCTGCGGGTTCGTGCTGTCCACATTAAGGTCGCCGAACACGACGGGTAGTTTCCCAGCGGCTTGCGCCTCGCGCGCAAGCACTGCGACACGCGTCGCCTGACGGAAACGCAGCTCGTCCGGCGGCAGCTGTTCACGTCGCGAGCTTTTGCCCTGCGACTTGAAATGATTCGCCAGGAAAGTGAGCGTCTTGCCGCCCACCTCCACATCAAGCTCAAGACAATCGCGCGAGAAAAGGGCGTTGCGCGCCAGATAAACCGGGCCACTGTCGTCGCTCACCACGCCCCATTGCACGCTTTGTCCGGGCTCCAGCGTTTCATGCGTGTGCGTGCGCAGGCCAAGCACTTTTGCCACGAAGCCTTTGCGAATGCAGATGGCGACATCGATACCACGACCGTCGTTGCCGTCGATCAGAAAAATGCGATCAAAATATTGTGACAGATATTGCTGGTTGAAGATGCGCAGCGCCGCGATATTCTCCACCTCCGAAACGCCAAGCACATCGGGCTGCATGTCGAGAATCACGCGCGCGGTGTTGTCGCGCTGCATGCCAGCCAATGCGATGTTGCCGTCGGCACCATCGGTGCCGCGATCAACCGCAGTGACGCCTACGGCAATCACCTGCCGGTCATACGGCATGGCCTCAGAATGAGGCGAACCGAACGCGTAACGGGTGAAAAGATTTTCAACGTTGAACCACGCGACGCGCATAGCGAAACAATCTTTCCTTGGCTATTTCACGTTGATCCACTGATATTCAACGAAATTATCTGCGCGGTGCACCACAGTGACGTTGCTACGTGCGGCCCATGGAATGACCTGGCGGTGCAGCGGTAAATGATTGATCTCGTCGTTGTGCGCGATGAGCGCTTGCTTGATCAGCGCTTCACGTTTATTGGCGTCAGGTTCTTTGCTTGAAGCCGCAGCCGCCTCGTCGAGTTTCGCGTTCTTGTAATTGCCATAGTTGTAGTCACCGACGCCGCTGGCACCGCGGTTACGCAGCACTGGCGTCAGCACCGTCTCGGCATCGGTGATGGCACCGCCCCAGCCGAGCATATAAAGCGAAGTGTCCAACTTGTCCAGACGCGGGAAATACACGGCGCGCGGTTGCGCATCCAGCCGCACTTTGATGTTGATCTTCGCCCACATCGCCGCCAGTGCCTGACAAATTTTTTCGTCATTGATGTAGCGATTATTCGGGCAATGCAGCGTGACCTCAAAGCCTTGCGGATAACCGGCATCCACCATCAATTTGGTGGCGGCAGGCACATCAAAGGGGCGCCGTTTTTCGATGGCTGGATCGTTAAACGAACCGAGCGGCGACGGCGTCAGTGCACCGGTCGGAAAGGCTTGCCCGCGCATCAGTTTCGTCTTGATCGCGTCGATATCAATCGCTTGATACATCGCCTGACGAACGCGCTTGTCCTTGAACGGATTTTTGCCTTTCACGTTTGAATACAAAAGCTCATCGCGCGCCTGATCCATGCCGATAAAGACGACGCGATTTTCGATGCCCTTGATCACCTTCACGCCCGGCGTCTTTTCCAGACGCTCCAAATCTTGTGGTGGCGGATCGAGCACGAAATCAACTTCGCCGGAGATGAGCGCGGCCAGACGCGTGGAATCATTCTTGATCGACGAATAGGTGATCGAACTCAGGTTGCCTTCATGTTTTCCCCACCACGCATCATTTCGCTTCCAGATGGTTTTGATGTCCGGCTCTCGGCTGACCAGGCGATAGGGCCCGGTGCCGTTGGCGTTGAGCGAGGTGAATTTTTCCTCTTTGTTTTTGTAGTCGAGCGGCGTGGTGCAATTATTTTTCTCGCTCCACGATTTGCTCATGATGAAAATCGTATTCACATGATCGAGAAAAATCGGGTTGACCTGCGGTAACTTGAATTCCACCGTGAAGTCGTCGATCTTTCGCGAGGTGCCAGCCTGATTGGCGTACACCCGAATTTGCGAGGTTGGCGACTTCGCGCGCTCGTGCGAGAACACCACATCGTCGGCGGTGAACGGCGTGCCGTCGTGGAACTTGACGCCCGTCCTCAATTTGAATTGCCAGGTTAGCGCATCAATCTGCTTCCACTCGGTGGCGAGGCCGGGCACGATTGCCAATTTTTTGTCGCGAGCCGTCAGGTATTCATAGACCTGCTGGTTCACCGAGTTGGTCAGCCCTTCGTTCTGCGAATGTGGATCCATCGTTTGCGGATCGCCGGCACCCGCCCAGCGCAGTGGGTTGGCAATGGCACCGCTGGCAACGAGCGCAACAGCGCAGGCGGTCAGTGCGAAAAAGCGATTCATCGAGATCATCGAGGAGCCTTCAAACAAGAAATTGAGAGAAAACAGTTTAGCGATTTTTGTGCCGCGTGTTTTTGGGGCAAACCAGTGTGGGCACTATCCGACTGGATAATCAGCTTTTGCATGAAAGCACGATTAGCTGTGGGCTGAGGCGATATTTTACTTAAAGTCGATATTTATCTATTTGTGCGCCTAGCCCAAATAGAAAGGCGTTTTCACTGAAAAGCTGTATTGTCTACCGTAGAATCTCCATCTCGCATGACCGCTCAAAATTCCCCGCTTTTGCCTGACCGCAAGTCAATGCTGCTCGCAGACTATTGGCGCATCAGCCGCAAGGCCAAACAACTAAAACCCGATCAGATCAAAGCAGAAATTGTGCGCGCTGAGGATCGTTTTCGCTCGCGTCTGGCGCGCTCACCGGGCATCATCTACGCGGACGGCTTGCCGGTATCGGAGCGGGCAGACGAAATCGCTTCGCTGATCCGCAATCATCAGGTCGTCGTGCTCACGGGCGAGACCGGTTCGGGAAAAACGACGCAATTACCCAAGATTGCTCTGGCGGCTGGTCGCGGTCGCTACGGCCTGATTGGACATACGCAACCGCGCCGAATCGCGGCGCGTAGCGTGGCCGAGCGCATCGCCAAAGAGCTGGGTGAAGAGGTCGGCGCGAGTGTGGGCTACAAGGTGCGTTTCACCGAAAAGGGAGCGCAGGACGGTTTCATCAAGCTAATGACGGATGGCATTTTGCTGGCGGAAACGCAGGGCGACAAATTCTTGAACGCCTACGACACCATCATCATCGACGAGGCGCATGAGCGCTCACTGAACATAGATTTTTTGCTCGGCTATCTGCGCCAATTACTGCCGAAACGCCCTGACTTGAAAGTCATCATTACCTCGGCAACGATTGATGCCGAGCGATTCGCGTTGCACTTTCAGGATCGGCACGGAAAGCCTGCGCCGATGGTTGCGGTTTCGGGGCGGACTTATCCGGTGGACGTGCTTTATCGCTCGACGGCAACCGAAGAAGACGATGAAGAAAAGCTCGAAGAGGCGATTGCCGATGCGGTAGACGAGCTGTGGCTGAACGGACCCGGCGACGTGCTCGTGTTCCTGCCCGGCGAGCGGGAGATTCGCGAAACGCAGGATATTTTGCGGCGACGATTGAAACCGGGTACGGAAATTTTGCCACTGTTTTCGCGGCTGTCGGTGCCGGATCAGCAGCGAATATTTTCGAGCGGTAGCGGACGTCGCGTGGTGCTTTCGACCAACGTCGCGGAGACGTCGCTGACGGTGCCGGGCATTCGCTACGTCGTCGATTGCGGCCTCGCGCGACTCAATCGCTACAGCGTCAAAAACAAAGTGCAGATGCTGCAAATCGAGAAGATTTCGCAGGCGAGCGCCAATCAGCGGGCGGGGCGTTGCGGTCGGGTCGGACCAGGCATTTGCATTCGGCTGTATAGCGAGGAGGACTTCACCGCGCGCTCTGAATTTACCGATCCAGAGATTCTGCGCTCGTCGCTGGCGGGCGTGATTCTGCGGTTGTCGTCGCTCGGATTCGGTCGCGTGCAGGAGTTCCCGTTCATCGAGCCGCCGACGAGTCGCGCGATTGCCGATGGCACGGCGTTGTTGCAGGAATTAGGCGCGCTAAACGATGCGGCGGAACTCACCAACATCGGTCGCGAGCTGTCACGTATCCCGCTCGATCCGCGCATCGGTCGCATGTTGATCGAAGCGAAAACGCTGGGCGTGTTGCCGGAAGTTCTGGTGATTGCGGCGGCGTTGTCGGTGCCTGATCCGCGCGAGCGTCCGTTCGAAGCGCGCGACGCGGCAGATCGTGCGCATGCCTGGTTCAAGGACGAGAAGAGTGACTTTTTGTCGTTGCTCAATGTGTGGAAATTTGCGGTTGAATTGCGCGAAGACGGTGGGCACAAAAAGCAGGTGCAGGCTTGTCGCGAAAAGTTTTTGAACTGGTTGCGGCTGCGTGAGTGGCGGGATTTGCATTCGCAGTTGTGTGAGTCGCTGCGCGATCTCGGTTGGGGTAGTCACCCCTCTCCCCCGGAGGGAGAGGGGCGGGGGAGAGGGGGACGGTGGGTAGGAGAGAAACCATCGCATTTCAGTCCACCAACCCCCTCTCCCCAACCCTCCCCCTCCAGGGGGGAGGGGGCCGATCCATTGCGTACGCTAGCGAAGGAAGTGCCGTTCGCGCTATTTCATCGCGCCCTGCTACCCGGCCTGCTCGGCAACATCGGTGTGAAGAGCGACGAAGGTGACTTTTATCTCGGCGCGCGCGGCATCAAGTTCTATCCGTTTCCTGGTAGCGGCGTCGATAAGAAAGGCCTCAAGTGGCTGGTCGCCGCCGAGCTGGCCGAAACAACGCGACTTTATGCACGAACGCTTGCCCGAATCGACCCCGACTGGATCGAAGCGGCCGCAGGCGACGTGCTTCAGAAGAACTACTTCGAACCGAAATGGGATCGTGCGAGCGGCCAGGTGATCGCGTCCGAACGGGTGTCGCTGTACGGCCTTACTATCGTGGCGCGGCGGCGCATCAGCTATAGCCGCATCGCGCCGGTTGAAGCACATGAAATTTTCGCCAATGCGCTCGCGATAGGGGAAGTGGAAACGACCTCGGTCTTCTACGCGTACAACCTTAAGCTCGTGAAGGACGTTCAGGCGCTTGAGGATAAAGCGCGGCGCAACGACGTACTCGTTTCGGAAGCGACGGTTGCAGCGTTCTACAAGGCGCGCATTCCAGTCGAAGTTTCCACCCGCGCCGATCTTGAAAAGTGGCTCAAGGCTGGGGCCGAAGCCGAGCGCAATCTTGCGCCGACCGAGCGCGCCGAGCTGCGCGCGGGCCGCGATCAAACACTGCGCATGTCGCGCGAGCAGTTGATGCGGCACGGAGCCGAGGCGATCACCGAAGAGCAGTTTCCGAAAACACTCAAACTCGGCGATTTTGAGGTGCCGGTGAGCTACCGCTTCGAACCAGGCCATGTGATGGATGGCGTGACGGTACGCTTGCCGTTGGCGCTCTTGAATGCAGTGGAAGATCGTTACGCTAGCTGGCTGATTCCGGGCCTCTGGCGCGAGAAGATCGCGATCTATCTCAAGGCGTTGCCGAAGGCCGAGCGTGGTCGTGTGCAGCCCGTGCCCGACACGGTCACCGCCTTCCTTGAACTCGCGACGCCGCGAGAGAAGCCGCTTGCCAGTGCGATGCTCGATTTTCTCGGTGATTACTTAAATCTCAAGCTGCCCGCGAGCACCTGGGATCGCATCGAAGTGCCTGCGCATTTGATGGTCAATTTTCGCGTGATGGATGGCGAAGGCAACGAGCTCGCGATGGGCCGCGATCTGGGCAAGTTGCAGGACGAACTGGGCCAGATCGCACGCATGGCGTTTCAGGGGGGCGAAGGCAATTTGGCTGCCCCGACCGACATCGAAAAGACCGGCCTTACGGCGTGGACCATTGGCACGCTGCCCGATGGTATTCCCGTCAAACGGGCGGGCCGCACGGTCACCGCATATCCGGCGTGTGTTGACGAAGGCAAGAGTGTGGCCGTGCGTCTTTTCGAAACGGCGCGCGAGGCCGAGATTGCGCATCGGCGTGGCGTGGTTCGACTCATTTCGCTGGAACTCAAAACGCAACTGCGCAATTTTGAAAAAGGCCCGAGTGGATTCAACCAGTCCGCGCTCCAGTTGAAAACTGCGATTGCCACCGACAAACTACTTGCCGATCTTCTGGAGACGCTGGCTGATCGCGCCATTATTGGCGACGATCCGCTGCCGCGCGATGAGCGTGCCTATCGCGACCAGATTGCCCGCGCCAAGCAGCGGATCCCCGTTGTGGCAGAAGCGCTTGGACGCACGCTTGCGCAGGTAGCGGAAGCCTACGCCGCATTACAAGTGAGCGTGCGGGCTGCCGGGGCGCGTGCTATTTCGGTGTCGTCTGTGCTATCCCAGGGCCGTGACCGGTTGCTCTACACCGGATTTCTCGCCGCTACGCCGTGGGCACAGCATCAACATCTGCCTCGTTTTTTGCGAGCCCTCGGAAAGCGACTCGAAAAATTCATGTCCATGCCCGAACGCGAGGCGCGTCATGGCCCGGTGATGGCGACCTATTGGGCTCGCTGGCTGGCGGAAAGGGAGCGAACGGGTGCGACCGCGAGCGAGGCGCTGCTGCAGTTTCGCTGGCTGATCGAGGAGCTTCACGTCTCGCTGTTCGCGCAAGAATTGAAGACGCCGTTTCCCGTTTCCGGCAAGCGTTTGGACAGAATCTGGGCAGAGACCGTCGTATCCGCGCCACGCCCGTAGCAACACTGGCACGGATAGGCACAAACGCCATGACGATGTGCTAGATTGAGAGGAGTGACATTTTTTGTCACAGTTGATTGTTATCTTCTATCGATTGAGTCGCCTGCTCTGTCTCACCCATGATCTCTGTTTGATGTCGTCCGTCGCTGCACCTCCGCCCCTATCGGCAGTCGCGATATTTAATGCGTGCCGTGACTTGATGCTGCACCGCTGCAACTTGCAGATGGCTGCGGCGTTTGATCGACTCTCCGATATCCTGCTCGACAACGCCGCGAAATTGTATGCACCGCGCGAAGTCGGCCTCATGCTCGATGCGCGTTCGGGGCTGTTGCGACTGCGAGCGCAGATTGCTGAATCGTTCACCAGCGAGTTGACTCTTCGCCTGAATAATCGCAAGCCCTGCCTGATTCCAACGTCGCCGCAAAAGCAGAGTGAAGAGCTCTCGCTGCAAGCCGACGAGGTGCTTGATGAGTATGTTGCTGCACGTGCGGTGGCGCGGTCGATTGAGAGCACTTGTCTGAACGAATTGCCCGTCTTCCACCAGAAGATCGCGTACCTGAAGGGGTCGCCCACGCTTAGGCTCGATGAAGATCCTTTTTCGCCGCAATCTGTCGTGAGTGCGATGCTGGAGGCGATGCAGTCGGTGCCCGACACGACCGCTGAGAGTCGATTGCAATGGCTGCGCGGCCTCACCAGCATTGGTGGCATCGGTTTCAACGATGTGTATTCCGATTTAAACCGCTATCTGACCGATGTTGGCGTCGCTATCCAGAAGCCCAGAGCGACTATGCGCCCCAGTCCGCAGCATCCGGGCTATTCGGGTCAGTCGGGCCATCCGGGCGCTGGCGCGGGGGGAGGGGCCGGTCCGTCGGGGTACGACCCGTCTTATCCGCAGCAATACCCCCAGCAATACCCGCAGCCGTACCCACAGTCGTACGCGCAGCCCTACGGTCAAGCTTACGGCCCCCCCGGCCAATCGCAAGCTGAGGCAATGATGGGGGGACAACAAACGGACATGGGTCAGTTCAACCAGTTTGGTCAGTTCTCGATGCAGCCCGACGCCGGGCCGCTGCAGCAGCTCGCGGCAAATCTTGTTTCGCTGGTGGATCGCCTGCAACACGTGATGCCCGCGATCTCGGGCGGGCCCGCCTCGTCCGATCCGTCCCTGTCCGCCATGGTGCGCAACAAGGAGGCGATGCAAGTCAGCGCCGCGCTTGGGTTCGCGGCGAATGGTGCGTTCCGCGCGCCCTTGATTGCCGGCGTGGATCGCAAGCTGTTTGCCTCGCTCACCGAGCTTCAGTCGCGCCCGGATCAGGCCTATCCGTCTCTGGGCGATGAGTTTGGGCCGGTCGCTGTCGCGCCAGCAAGAACCGTGCTGCGCGACGTGGTGCCAGGCTATTCCTCAGGCGAAATTTCCGTGCTTGACGCCACCACCACCGAACTGGTCGCCATGCTGTTTGATTTCGTGTTGGCACGCCCCGAGCTTCGCGATGAAATTAAGGTGCTCCTGGGGCGTTTGCAGATTCCGATGCTGAAGGCGTCGATGGTGGATCGCGGCTTTTTCTCGCGCAAGAATCACCCCGGAAGGCAATTGCTCAACCGGTTGGCCGATGCGGGTTTGGGCTGGTCGCCGGCTGACGGTCTGCAGGATTCGCTTTACCTGAAAATCCGCGATGTGGTGGATCACATCAACCGCGATTTCGTGGACGATCTTGGCATCTTCATGAAGGCGCTGGTTGATCTTGAACAATTCATCGGCGAGCAGGAGCTTGACGCGCGCCCGATCATCGAAGCGGAAACCGCTGACGCGCAAGAGGCGGATCGTCACATCGCAGCCGTCAAGGGCGCAAAGGAAACCGTTGACGCGCGCATCGGTCAGCATGCACTGCCGGAGCAGGTGAAAGAATTTATTGAGGTGGCGTGGCAGCCGCATCTGCAGGACGCGCTCCTGGAGCGCGGCAAAGACAGCCCCGAATTCGCCAGGGCCGTCGACGCGCTCGATGAATTGATCTGGAGCGTGTCGCCGAAGGATCAGCCGACCGAGCGCGCTCAGCTCAGCCAGCGCGTGCCATCGCTGGTGCGGCGCTTGCGCGAAGGTCTGAAGTCACTAAACGAAGAAACAATTTCGCCATTCTTCGATAAATTGTTTGAGGTTCATTCTGGTTTGCTGCGTGGCTCCTCGCCCGAGTACGACGCACCCGCGGTGCTGGCGGAGGAGAGCAACGATGTCTCGTTTGATCCCTTCCGCGAACTGGTCAAGAACATTGAGCGAAATCAGTGGATCGAAATGAGCGACGAGAAGGGCGCATTGACCTACGCCAAGCTCGCGTGGATCAGCCCACAGGGCACGACCTACCTGTTCACCACGCGGCATGGCCGCAAAGCCGCCTCGCTCGCGCCCGACGAGCTCGCCGCGTGGTTCCGCGATGACAAGGCGCGCATGATCGAGTCCGAACCGATCGTGGATCGTGCGCTCGCGGGCATGTTCCAGACCGCGACCGGCTGAACCGCAGGGGCACCGTGGTGACGGGTTCGCTGGGTCTCATTGTGGTGGGCGACTACGCGCTGGCGACGGGTGCTGATCGGCATGTCGCATTTGCGTCGTCAATACTTGGCAAAACAGGCCAATCGCTCGCATGGGCGTGGTTCATTCCTGCGGATCGGGTGCAGCTTGCCAGCGCGTTGCATGAGGCATGGCAGCGTCCTCATGCAGTCGCCTGTTTTGGTGGGTTGGGTAGAGGCGTCGATGATTGCGTCAGGGTGACCCTCAGCGCGTTGCAGACGGGGCGTGAACAGCTAGGTCTGGCTCGACATCCCATGTCCGATGGCCACGATATTTTGGCGTGTGCCAATACGGTATTTTTTTCGGGCCGTCCGCAGACAGCACAGGCTGCGTTTGAGCGTTGGTGGAATGCACGCGCGCGTGACGCCAGCGCTGATGCTTCGACCACTGAGCGCGTTCACTGGAGGCTGCCTGAGTCACCGGAAGCGGCGGATGCGCGTCGAAGCGTCCGGACAGCCTATCCAACCGTGACGCAGCGGCTGACGGCAGGCGCAGACAACGCAGAGGGCGAAGTGATGCTCGCGTTCACCGGAACCAGCAAAGGCAAGACGCAGGCTGCGCGTAAGGCGTTGCAGCGTGCGCTGGCGGGGCGCGACACCGGAGGCATAACGTAGCCCGGAGGGCTACGCGCGTGTTTTAACGCCGCGCACCAAGTCCCCCACAAACCCCGGACCGCGATAGAGCATACCGGTATAAATCTGCACGACGCTCGCGCCGATATCGAGCTTTCGCTGCGCATCGGCGACGCTCATGATGCCACCCACGCCAATCACCGGAACGCGCCCCTTGCCCGCCGCAACGACCTTCGTCAATATGGCGTCCGCCCTCGCTGTCAACGGCCTGCCGCTCAGGCCGCCCGCTTCCTTCGCGGCGGCGTGACTGGCAACGCCGTCGCGACTGATCGTGGTGTTGCTGGAAATGATCGCATCGGCACCGGCGTCGATGATCGCGGACACCACGTCAGCAATGATGGCGCCGTCAAGATCGGGGGCGATCTTCACAGCGATGGGTTTGCGTTTGCCGTAAGTTTTTCCAAGCGAATTGCCTTCGCGCACAATCGATGCGACCAGCGCGGCGACGGAGTCCGGCGCCTGTAAATCACGCAGATTTTTCGTGTTCGGCGACGAGATGTTGATCGTCACGTAGTCGGCCGTTGCGTACACAGCCCGCAGCGCAATCAAATAATCATCGACCGCCCGTTCTATCGGTGTCACCGCATTTTTGCCAATGTTGACGCCGACGGGAACGGCTGTACCGCGACATCGCAATCGCTGCACCGCGTCGTCAACGCCACCGTTATTGAACCCCAGTCGATTGATCAACGCTTCGTGTTCGGGTAATCGAAACATGCGCGGTTTAGGGTTGCCCGATTGCGGCTTCGGCGTAAGCGTGCCTACCTCGATGAAGCCAAATCCTAGCTGCGCCAACCCGCGCAAGTGCTGCGCGTCTTTATCGAGGCCGGCAGCCAGTCCAATCGGATTCGGAAAATCGAGTCCCATCACCCGAATCGGTTTCGGCGGCGGCAATGCGCCAGCCCAAATGCGCGCCAGGCCCAGCGCGGCCTGCGCGTCGAGCGCGGCAAATGCGGCGTGATGAGCGCGCTCTGGGTCAAGCGCAAAAAGTATCGGACGGAAAAGTGAATAGGCCATGCCGCTATTATCTCTGCCATGTCCCGACGCCTTACCCCCCCGCTCATTTCCATTGTCCTGTTGTTCGCTACGGTCGCCAGTTTTGTTCACGCGCAGGATTACAAAGACCGCGCCGAATGGGCCGCACTGAAAGCCGAGCTTGTCACCGAGCACGACTACGATG
>JAYVPF010000153.1:0-6120 GCA_043757535.1 Burkholderiales bacterium | reverse complement strand
AGTGCCGATTCGTCGATTTTGTAGGCGCGCCGCCGGTCGCGCTCCACGGTGGCCAAGCGCGACCGGGGTCGCGCCTACCGTTAAGTGACTGGTATTGGTGCTAGATTGAACTCTGCGGGTACTTTTTGGGATACCAATGTAGCCCGTCGCCCTTCAGGAACAAAGCAGGAACAAAGGTTTTCGATTCCGGTCTCGGCACCAATCGCGACTCCAGATGCGGCAGAATTGAGCAACAGCTTTTTCGCGCAAGCTTTACTTCATTGGGGCTAGCGCTCAATAAGATCGAAAGTCAACTTTATTTCTATGCCACACGCCTTCCGTCGCGGTGCTGCGCAAGTCAAGCTCAAGCTCAAGCTCAAGCTATTGTCGCGAAAACCCAACGAATTGCCGTCACGGAAGCAGTCTGCGACAAACCCGCCTTGTGCTGGCGACAAACATCGCTACATTAGCGGCAAGGCACTCGCCGAATGCAATTGCTAATTTCTCTTCATCGCAGCCGAATCACACGTTGGCTGCTCCCGCCCCCAGCGCTCCCCAATTCGCGAGCGCCTTCGTGACCGTGTTTTCTCCGCGTTTTCCGGTCATCACCCTTCCCTTCTCCGCTCCTCCTCGTTCATAAGGAAATTCATGACGCAGTCCAAGTCGCGTGTCGTGTCCATTAATTCGCGTTCGGCAAAAGCCAAGTCGGCGCCCACTAAATTGTTCGTGCTCGATACCAACGTCATGATGCACGATCCGACGTCACTTTACCGATTTGAAGAACACGATATTTTTCTGCCGATTTGCACACTCGAAGAACTGGATAACAACAAAAAAGGCACGCTCGAAGTCAACCGCAATGCGCGTCAGGCGTCACGATTTTTGGATGAACTGGTCAAGGGTTTCGACGGCCAGATTGCCGACGGCATCCCGCTAGTCACGGCGTCCGGCGGCGCGGCGACGGGACGCTTGATGCTGCAAACTGAGCCGCTGTCGGTGCAGCTGCCATCGTCGTTTGCTGCCGGAAAAGCCGACAACGAAATCATCGCAGTCTGCCTGCATTTGCGCAAAAAAGACCCGAAGCGCCACGTCGCGCTGGTGTCCAAAGACATCAACATGCGCATCAAGGCGCGCGCGTTAAATGTCGATGCAGAGGACTATTACAACGACAAAGTGCTTGAGGATTCGGATCTGCTCTACACCGGCATGTCGGAGCTGCCGAAGGACTTCTGGGAGAAGCACAGCAAGGGCGTTGAGAGCTGGCAACAGGGCGGGTCCACCTTCTACAAAATCAGCGGCCCGGCCGTCGCGAAGATGCTCGTCAATGAGTTCGTCTACACCGAGGTGGACACGCCCTTTTATGCGCGCGTAATCGCGCTTGATGGCAAGATCGCCACCCTGCAAACGCTGCGTGATTTTGGTCACCACAAAAATTCCGTGTGGGGCATCACCGCAAGAAACCGCGAGCAAAATTTCGCGCTCAACCTGTTGATGAATCCCGACATCGATTTCGTCACCCTGATCGGTCAGGCGGGCACCGGCAAGACGCTGCTGACGCTGGCGGCAGGTCTGCAATTAACGCTTGATCAAAAGATTTACAACGAGATCATCATGACCCGCGTCACGGTGCCGGTCGGCGAAGACATCGGCTTTTTGCCCGGCACAGAAGAAGAGAAAATGACGCCGTGGATGGGCGCGCTGGAGGACAACCTCGAAGTGCTCATGGGCGCGGATAAAGAGGCGGGTGAATGGGGTCGGGCAGCGGGCAATGATCTCATCCGTTCACGCGTCAAGGTCAAGAGCCTGAATTTCATGCGCGGTCGCACGTTCCTGAACAAGCTACTGATCATCGACGAGGCGCAGAATCTGACGCCGAAGCAGATGAAGACGCTGATCACACGCGCCGGTCCTGGTACCAAAGTCGTCTGCCTCGGCAACATCGCGCAGATCGATACGCCTTACCTGAGCGAAGGTTCTTCTGGCCTCACCTATGTGGTGGACAGATTCAAAGGCTGGGCGCACGGCGGACACGTCACACTGCAACGCGGTGAGCGGTCTCGATTAGCGGATCACGCGGCGGAGATTTTGTAGAACGGCGCATACACTCAATTCGCAACAAGGAGGATTTGTTATGCAAAAAGTTATCGTCTCGGCGCTAGCGACCATCGCCGCTGGCGCAAGTTTCGCGCAGTACCCCGAGCGTGCCGTCAACTACATCATCCCGTTCGTACCGGGCGGTGAGAGCGACATCACGGCGCGCTTGCAGGGCAAAGTTTCATCGAAACTCACCGGCAAGGAATTCATCGTTCAGAACAAGGCGGGGGCCGGTGGTGCGCTCGCCTGGGGGCAGTTGAACAGCCTGCCCAACGACGGCTACACGGTCGTTGGCAGCAACCTGCCACACCTGATCCTGCAACCGCTTGAAGGGCAGGTGCCGTACAAAACCGACGACATAGTTAACGTGTTTTTCTTTCAGTACACGGCAGACGCATTGGTCGTTGCAGCCGATTCGCCGTACAAAACTTTTGCCGATCTGATGGCTGCGGCGAAAGCCAATCCCGAAAAAATTACGATTGCAGGCAGCGGCACCAACTCAGCCAATCACATGGCGTATCAGCGATTGGGGTTGCAGGGCAACGTGAAGATGACATACATCCCGTTCAAAGGAACCGGCGATCTGACGACTGCACTGCTCGGCAAACACGTTGACGCCGCGATGAGTTACCCGACTTTTGCGGTCGCGAACAAAGAAAAAATCCGCTTGCTGGCAGTGGCAACGCAAAACCGCTTGCCGCAATTTCCGAATACTCCGACCTTCAAAGAGCTGGGTTTCGATTGGGTCGACGGCGCGTATCGCGGCATTGCTGTTCCCAAGTCAACGCCGGAGGCGACGCGCAAACAGATTTCGGACTTGTTCCTGAAGATCAACAATGATCCGGACTTCCGCAAGCAAATGCTCGACGGCGGTTATGAGCCCATCGATATCACGTACGAAAAAATGCCAGAATTCATGAAGCAGCGCACGCTGGAAACGATGCCGCTGGCGAAGCAAATGGGGCTGATCAAGTAATTTTCAGGTCGTCATCCTCGGCGAAAGTCGGGCGTCGAGATCGGTTTCATTTAGGGGATTGCCACACTTACAGGCCACCTACCATTCCGGAGTCCCGCCCGCAGCGAGAATGACGCCAGCGGACAGTTACGCGATCTGCACTACCCCAGGCTGTACGGCAGATTCGACGGGCAGGTCTGCAACGCCCAATTCACGGACGCGTACGAGTTGCCCTTTTAGCCAATCCACCAGCGGCTGCCATGCTTCAAGCTGGTTCTCTGTTCGCGATGTCGGCAAATCGTAAATCGACACGCCGTCCCGTGCGCACTGCGGATAGACGACACTGTCCGGCACAAACATGACCACGGGAAGGCCGCTGCGTTTGAAAAAACTATTCAATTCCTGCGCCATGCGGGTGCGGCTGTCGGTGCGGCTACCGACCAGACCAATCGCCACTTTGCCCGACTGCACATTGGGATCGGCGTGTAACTTGATCAGAAATTTGGCGGTCGCTTCGATATCGAATACGGACGGATTCACCGGCACCAGCACACAATTCGCGCGCGACAGCAGGTACGTACGGTCGGGGCGACGCAAACGCGCATGGGTGTCGATGATCATCCATTGCGGCGCAAAGCTGCGCAACTCTTCCATATCGGTGGCGTCATTCCACGCCATGATCTTGGGCAACTGAACGGGGCGTCGCGCAAGCCAGTTGGTCGCCGACTGCTGCTTGTCGAGATCCATGATGACTGCACGTTGCTTGGTCGAGGCGAGCATCCCGGCGATGTTGGTGCTCAGGGTGGATTTACCGGCGCCGCCTTTGGGATTAGCAATGAGTATCGTGAACATGCGAGAAGTGTAGCTTCCTAGTGATATGCGTGGGCCGCTTTGGCCGCGACCTGCTGCTGCAACCAGTGAAAAATAGGTGGCCAGTCCGACCAGGCCTCTTCGGCGCGCGAGCGCGGTTGATCAAAAATCGAGAGCCCGTCGCGCGCGGCATGCACGTAGAGCTGTGAGTCACGAACGTGAGAGATCACGTCCAGCGACAGGGGTGCAAGAAAATCGTCCAGATCGGACGCAGCGATGGTGCGTCCATCCACTTTCGAGCCGACAATAGCAACGCCACGCTTGCCGTTTTTTACCGGTTTCAAGCGGGCCAGTTCCGCCAGAAAATCGGCGGTCGCTTCAAAATCAAACGTCGATGTCGAAACGGGCACCAGCACCGCATCGGCCGCCGCCACCAGCTCGGCAAGCTCGGCCCCGTGGATACCTGCGGGCGCGTCGACGATGAGCCATTGCGGCGCATAGTCACGAATTATTTTGGCATCGGTATCGGGCAGCGCGCCACGAACCTCGGGGAAACCACGCGGACGCCGCGCCAACCAGCGCGCCGCCGAGCGTTGCCGATCACGATCCAGGATGACAACACGTTGCCGCTTGCCAGCCAAATAAGCGGCAAGGGTGGTTGCGATTGTCGTTTTACCCGCGCCGCCTTTTGGATTGGCTACAAGAACCGTAAACATGACGATGAAGCCCCGCTTCCCTATGATGAGACGCAGTATAGGGCAGGAATACGGCCCGTTGATGTGTTCGCGAAAGTGTGGCGTCGGTCAGGCCGACTCAGCGACTTTTTCAGACCAGAGCCACCGTTGCACGGGTGTGCCTGCGCAACCGACACGCTGATGCGAGTGCCGTCGCGCCGCGTGTTCGAGGAGATCAGAGCATTCGCTGCGCTGAGTTGCACGCGGGTGTTTTAGCGGGAAAGGTGGCAATCGGTTGTGTCGCAGTGAGGATCGCTCAGAAGACAGCAACTCTTGAGTGAAAGAACCACTGCATTGGGGCTAGCGGTCGATTTGTCAAATAATCGGGTTCATGCATAAAGCGGGCTGTAGCCCCAATGCAGTGGTCATTTCAGGGTGAAGCTGATACAAAAAAAGAATAAAAATTAACCTGATTAGTTACATGTCTCAGGTAAAAAGTTGTCATTCTGAGCAGCGCGAAGGATCAGTATGGCAGCAGATGCGATCACCACGAGCTTTTGCGTATGCCACCGGATGTTTCGCTTCGCTCAACATGACAGCGTGGGTTAAAGGGCGTCTATCTGAGGCACGTAACTAATCAGGAAAATTAAAGGTGAACCTGATGCCGTAAATTAAATCAAATGCCCGCCGAACGTCTAACTTCTGGCAAATGAAATAGTCAGGAGAGCGTTTGTCGCAGCCGCCGTACCAAAGCATATTTCGAGAACATCCGGCCCTGCCGGTTACGGATAGTTTTTTCCGCCAACAAAAGCCGATATCGTGCGCAGATTGCCGGTATAGCTGTATGAACCCAACCCGGGCGTGCTCGCCGTTATGCTTAAATCGCCTTTCAAAAGCAGTCCTCCCTGCGACCACGATGTGCCGTTTGCGGTCGAAGACAAAGCGATGCCAGAGGCTGTGCCGTTGTCGGACTCCGTGAATTCGAATTTGCAAGCGGAAGGAAATGTGCCGGCCGGAACGGTCACCGACGAAGCACCCCGGAAAGTAGTCACCCGGGTGGCATTGACGCGCAGCGTTGGATCCGTATTGCTGGTTTGCGTTGTCGTGTTCGAGACTACCTGCCCTGTCGTCATCGACTTCGGGAACTCAGGAGGCGGGTTGTAGTAGGCCTCCTCTCCGGTTTCGGAGCGGGTGCCCAATGTCTTGATCGTGGTGCCGTTGTCAATCATAAACGTCATCACGCCGGATGCAGCCAGAAAACCTTCGGTCCTTGTCGAGGTAACAAAGTTGGGCAATTGCCCGTTAAACAGTCTGGTCAAGGCGTCTGGCGGCGGCGTTTGATAGGTGTATTTTGTGACGCCTGTTGTTCCCGGGACAGTAATTGTCCCCAGCGTGAACGAACTGGTAACAACTTCCTGCGTATAGCTGTCACCGACTTTGAGATAAGCTAAGCAATCATTAGAAATGCCAGCGCCGACGCTTGTGGCAGAGACATCAGTGACCGAGGTCGCGCAGAACGCAATACCCTCGCCACTGTACCCGGCAGCTATTGCCGCCAGATAGGTAGTTGCACTGACCGTGTAGCGATGGTTGGAGGTTTTGCTGCCC
>JAYVPF010000152.1:0-23192 GCA_043757535.1 Burkholderiales bacterium | reverse complement strand
TCACTACGAGCTTTTGCGTATGCCACCGGATGTTTCGCTTCGCTCAACATGACAGCGTGGGTTACAGGGCGTCTATCTGAGGCACGTAACTAATCAGGTTGGGGTTAGGGGGAGCGTCGTTAGCGCCGGAAATCGCGCGGTCCGAGTGGTGCTGACGCCGTGGCGGTGGGCGCAATGACGGGCAGTCCCGAGAACACTGGCTGTGGCGGAAATTCGCGCGCTCGCGCCACGATAAACGCGGCTTTATCGGCCTCGCCAGAGCGCGCCAGCGCGCTTGCAAACGCGGTCAACAGTCGTTCATCCAGCACCTGCCGGATCGGTCGCGCAAACCACGCAAGATCGGCTTTGTTTCCGGCAATCATGATCGCTGCGTAATCACCAAATTGACCGTACAGAGGGCTCTTGCGCGCCTCCGTCGCGGCATTGTTGAGCGCGGTGGCGCTAGCCGAACTCTTGTAAATCGCGCTGATTTTTTCGTATTCATTTAACGCGTACAGGGCCGCAGCGATGCACGTCACGGCGATCACTGACGTTGCGACGGGTAGCGCGCGCGAGACACCTATTTCCCGTTCAGGTTTCGCCGACGAGGCGTTCGCCGCCACCAGCCAAGCCAACAAAAACGCCGATGGCAACAAAAAATAAGCGAACCACAACGGATACTCAAACAGGCTGTGCAACAGGACGGTGGCCAGCATCAATTGTGCCGTTCCGCCCGCACGCGAGCGCCCCGCGTGGCGCGCCAACCAAAGAGTGAGTCCGAGCAGCGCCAGAGCGCACGCCGCTAGCGGCAACCCCAGTTCGGCAGCCAGATGCAGCGGCAATGAATGCGCGTGGTCGAACACATCGGGCGCACGCGCCGACAGTGGCGTCAGCGTCCACGCAAAATTCAGTTGCCCCCAGCCGACGCCGAACCACCCAGAATGCTCAATGATCGTCCCCACATCGCGCCACAACGCCAACCGCTGCGCGAGCGCAGAATCAGCGGTGTCGCGAGTGAACGCGCTCGCGGCAAACCAAGCCAGCACGAGCGCGGTCAGACCGGCCGCGAGCCACGCCTTGCGCCGCCAGCTGCGCGCGCGTCTTGACCGCACGAGCGCCACGCCGACAATCAGCGCTAGGCTCAGCACGCCGACGCGCGAGCCGGTAGCAAACAATGTCAGCAGCAACGGCAAGCTCGCTGCGCTCCACAGCCACGGCGCACGTCGCAACAAAAACGTCGCCGCCAACAAACCCCAGATCACGAGTGTCGCCAGTTGATTCGGCTGCCGCAGGTTGCCACTGGCGCGCTCCGCCCCATAGCGCGCGGTGTCGGAGGCGACAGCGGCGACCCAGTTCTCGTTGGTCCAGTTTGGCGCTACGGTTTGAACCAGCGCCACACCGGCGTTGTAGAGCGCCGCGATCAGCACGGCGACAAGTAGCGCGCTCAACCAGTCACGCAAAAAGTCATGAGCTGATGAGCGCCCGATTTGCAAGACGGCCACAGAAAGCGTGGCCGCGAGCACCAGATTAAACAAGGTCGGCATTGCGATGAACGACGGCGTCCACGACAACCCGATATGGGCCAAAAGGGTTCCGATCAACAGCGCCCAGAGCGCCATCAAAGCCCAACCGGCGCGCGTCGTCGCCGTGTTGTCAGCGCGCAACGTGGCGTCTGGTGGCCGCAGCGCAATGAAGCTCGCGTTGAGGGCAACGAGGGCCCAGAGCATACCCGCCATCCATTGACTAAAAAAGGCCGGTAACGGCGGTACCTGATGCGCCCAAATCAATGGTAGCGCCATGGCCAGTGCAGTCATCAGAAAGAGCGTGTACTTACTTTTATTCAAATGCTTGAAATTGATCCACGAATTCATGATCAACATATCGCCAGATGAACCATTCAACCGGGGCTGAGTGCGTGTTTTAACCAAAGTCGACTTTATATAAAAACGTGATCAAGTTCCTATGAAAACGGGCTTTCACGCAAAAGTTGCCTGCGCGAGAGCCGCCCGTCATGCGTTCAATCGAGGACACCGAATTGTCTCTCAATGACGACAGAACAGCGATGCATTGAATGTAAGCGCTCACTCATAGAAACTTATTTGACTTGCAGACGATCATAAGAAGTGTCACAATTTTGTCAATAAACAGGATTTCAGGTTGATTTTGATTCTACGGGCGTTCTTCCGGGGGGCGATTTTCACTGCCGCGTTTGCATTGGCAGCATCGTCGTTGACTGCGTTCGCCTCGCCGACGGGGTATTCCGTGCGCAGCGACGTGGATCGCAAGCTCTATCGGCTCGACATGGCGACCGGTGTCGCCACCGAACTTGGGGCGACTGGCTTCAGCAAGATTGAAGGGCTCGCGATTAATGCAGCGGGTGAAATTTACGGCGTCAATCCGGTCACCGCGCAACTGGTGAAATGCTCCGCCACGACGGGCGCATGCACTGCGGTCGGAATTTTGATCGGCGTGCCTCCGGTACAGTCGAATGCGGGTTTAACGTTTTCGACGACCGGCGTCCTGTACCTTGCCGTGAACGCCGTGATTTATCGCGTCGACCCGGCCACCGGCGCAACTGCGTCGCTCGGTGGTACGGGGCCTGCGATCTCCGGTCTGGCGGGCGTATCGCCGACAGCGGCCTGCGCCTCCGGCATTTACGGGTTGGGCGGTAACACAGATCGCGGCAAGTTCTACTGCATCAATATTGCGAACGGCAGTGCGACCTTGCTCGGAACGATTGGTATTTCGCCGCTTGATTCCGGCCTTGACGGCGATCCGACGACTGGCCTTGTCTGGGGCGTCAGCAACGACGAACCGGGTCAGGTCTTTGCCATCAACACGACGTCGCTAGCAGTCATCAACACCAACACGGTCACGCTTTCGGGCAAGGCGATTGGCGGCTTTGAAAGCCTTGCCGTCGCACGCACGACCACGACTGAGGTGCCCCCCGCTCCTATCCCACCAGCGGCTGAGCCAGTGGTTGTGCCAACACTCTCGTCGGCATGGCTTGCCGCGCTCGCGCTGCTGCTCTCGACTGCGGCGGCACTTGTGCTCCGCGCGCGAAAATTCGCGCTGATTGCTTCACGCAAATAGGGTTCTCAATGCAGCGCCCGGATCGGGTGCGCGCATGAAAGCTTCCCCGACCAGATAAGCATGCACGTCGTGCGCGCGCATGTGGGCAACGTCCGCTTTCGTGAGAATTCCACTCTCAGTGATCACGCGTTTGCCCGCCGGAATTTTTGCCAATAAATCGGTGGTCGTTGCAAGCGAAACGTTAAACGTGCGCAGGTCGCGGTTGTTGATGCCGATGAGCGATGTCTTCAGCGTCAATGCCGCATCGAGTTCCGACGCGTCATGTGACTCCACCAGCACCGACATGCCGAGTTCATGCGCGAGCATTTCCAGCGCCTGCATTTGATGCAATTCCAGCGCACCGACGATCAGCAAAATGCAGTCAGCACCCATCGCACGGGCTTCGTAAACCTGATACGCATCGACGATGAAATCCTTGCGGATGACGGGTAGATTGCAGGCAGCGCGGGCCGCTTGAAAGTACGCGACCGAGCCCTGAAAATAGGGCGCATCGGTCAATACCGAAATACAGGCTGCACCGCCCACCTCGTAGCCCTTCGCAATATCAGCGGGCACGAAGTACTCGCGTAGAACACCTTTGCTCGGGCTCGCTTTTTTGATCTCGGCAATCACCGCGCTTTTGCCTGCCGCGATCTTGGCTTCAATCGCGGCGGCGAAGTCGCGAACGTCGTGGCGAGCTTCAGCCTCGGCGCGCACCACAGACAACGGTCTCAATCGCATCAACGCCGTGAGTTCGTCGTGCTTGGTCGCGATGATTTTGTTGAGGATATCGCTCATGCAACAAATGGTTTCGTGCGGAAAGATTGCGTAAACGCCGCAAATTCATCCACCTTTATACGCGCTGCGCCGCTCTCAATCGCTGTCAAAGCAAGCGCGATCCCATCTCCTATTGTCGGCGCTAAATTGGCTGTGTACAACGCCGCACCGGCGTTCAGCAGAACCACGTTTCGCGCAGGCGTCGGTGCACCATCAAGTGCTGCCAGCAGCATGGCTTTCGATTGCTCGGGCGTATCGACGCGCAGATTACGCGTCGCGCTCATCGTGAAGCCGAAGTCCTCCGGATGAATCTCGTACTCCGTGATCTTGCCGTCCTTCAATTCGCCGACCAACGTTCCCGCCCCGAGCGAAATCTCATCCAGCGAATCGCGACCATGCACGACCATGACGTGCTGCGCACCGAGCCGTTGCATCACGCGCGCCTGAATGCCGACCAGGTCAGCGTGGAAAACACCCATCATGGTGTTCGGCGCGCTGGCCGGATTGGTCAGCGGGCCGAGAATATTGAAGATGGTTTTCACACCCAATTCACGGCGAATCGGTGCGACCGCTTTCATAGCGAGATGATGGTTCGGCGCGAACATGAAACCGATGCCCGTCGCCGCGATGCACTGCGCGATCTGATCAGAGGTCAACATGATGTTCACGCCAAGCGCCTCAAGCACATCGGCCGCGCCGCTCTTCGACGACACGCCGCGATTGCCATGCTTCGCGACCTTAGCGCCCGCAGCTGCGGCGACGAACATAGACGCCGTAGAAATATTGAAGGTGTGCGACAAATCGCCGCCGGTGCCCACGATGTCGATCAGGTTCGGCTCGTCGAGAACCGGGACTTTGGTGGAAAGTTCTCGCATCACCATTGCAGCGGCGGCGATCTCACCGATCGTTTCCTTCTTGACGCGCAGACCGAGCAGAAACGCGGCCGACTGCGCCGACGTGAATTCGCCGTTCATGAGTTTGCGCATCAAGGACAACATTTCGTCCTCAAAAATTTCACGGTGATCGACCGTGCGCTGGATCGCTTCTGAAATGGATATTGGCATGATAGGTTTCTTCGTTTTAGCGTGTCATCCTGAGCAGGACGAAGGATCAGGTGTGAAACAACTTTGCTTCGATTGAGCAAAGTCGATGGCAAACTGAAGTTTCGCTGCGCTCAACGTGACAGAAATTTATTGCGACAAAAAGTTTTTCAAAAGATCGTGACCGTATTCGGTCATGATCGACTCAGGATGAAACTGTACGCCCCACACCGGCAGCGTCTTGTGGCGCACGCCCATGATTTCGCCATCGTCGGACTCAGCCGTAATCGAGATCTCAGCGGGCAGCGTTGATCGTTCGATCACGAGCGAGTGATAACGCACCACGGTGTACGGCGTCGGAATGCCAGCGAAGCAATCCTGCCGGTTGTGCGTGACAGCGGATGTCTTGCCGTGCATCACGCGTTGCGCACGAATGATGTTGCCGCCAAATGCGGCCCCGATACTTTGGTGCCCGAGGCACACGCCGAGGATTGGCATTTTGCCAGCAAATGCCCTGATCAGCGGAACCGAAATGCCCGCTTCGTTGGGCGTGCAGGGGCCGGGCGAAACGACGATGCGTTCGGGCTTTTTTGCAGCGACACCCGCCAGGTCAATGGCGTCGTTGCGAACGACTTCAACCTCCTGCCCGAGTTCGCCGAAATACTGCGCAAGGTTGTAGGTGAAACTGTCGTAGTTGTCGATTAGCAGAATCATAGTTTCACCAATGCGTGCGAAGCACCTGTTATCTCCCCTCGCCCGTAGGCGGGAGAGGGGTCGGGGGTGAGGGAGACAATCATGTCAGTACAGGCATGAGCGCAGCGATCATTTGTCATGATTGTCTGCGCCCGCGAAGTAGGCTTTCGCTGCGGCAACGAAGTTGTCAACGTCGTCACGCGATACATCGAGATGCGTCACGAGCCTTGCTGCGTAGACGCCCTGCATCAGCATGCCGCGCGCTTTCACAAAATCTTCTAGCGGCTTAGCGTGTGCTTCGGGAATGTTCAAAAAAACCACGTTAGTGGCTTGCGCAAGCACCGTGATTTCCGCGATTTCGCCCAATCCAGCCGCAAGTGCGACAGCGTTTTCATGATCATCATGCAAACGCTCAACGTTATTCTCAAGCGCATAGATGCAGGCCGCAGCAAGATAGCCCGATTGCCGCATGCCGCCGCCAAGCATTTTTCTCCAGCGATGTGCGCGCTCCATGAACGCCCGATCGCCGACGAGCAGCGCACCCACCGGCGCGCCTAGCCCTTTTGAAATGCAAAGCGATGCCGAATCAAACGGCGCAAGGATTTCGGCAATCGTCGTTTCGCTTGCGACCGCCGCATTGAATGCGCGTGCACCATCGAGATGAACATTCAAACCTTTGCTGCGAGCAAGCGCCGCAGCTTCCAGCACGTAGTTCTGCGGCAGCACGCGACCACCCCAGGTGTTCTCCAGCGCCAACAACTTCGTGCGTGCGAAATGCGTTCCGAGCCCAGGGCCAAATGGCTTGATTGCCGCTGCGATTTTGGCCAGCGGCAGTGTGCCGTCGGTTTCCTGTTCCAGCGGCTGCGGCTGAATGCTGCCCAGCACCGCTGCACCGCCGCCTTCCCAGCGATAGGTGTGCGCCATCTGCCCGACGATGTATTCGTCACCGCGTTCGCAATGCGACATCAACCCAGCGAGATTGCTCTGTGTGCCAGACGGAAAGAACAGTGCCGCCTCTTTGCGCGTGATCTCGGCTGCCATCGCCTGCAATCGGTTGACGGTCGGATCGTCGCCCCATACGTCGTCGCCGACCGGCGCGGAGCTCATTGCGTCGATCATGCCGGGGGTGGGCCGGGTAACTGTGTCACTACGAAAATCGATGATTTTCATGATTTCACTCCATCGAGACCACGCTGCACCATCTCCGCCGCGCGCAGAACGGATCGCGTCTTCTGCAAAGTTTCTTCCCACTCTTTGGTCGGCACCGAATCGTGTACGATTCCTGCACCTGCTTGCGCATAAAGCTTGCCCTTTTGAATCACGGCGGTACGAATAGCGATGCACATATCCATATCGCCCTGATAGCTCATGTAGCCCACCGCGCCGCCATACACGCTGCGCTTCACCGGTTCGACTTCGTGAATGATTTCGAGCGCGCGAACCTTGGGCGCACCGGAGAGCGTGCCCGCCGGAAACGTGGCGCGTAAAACGTCAATATTGTTGGTGCCCGGCTTCAGCGTCGCCTCCACGTTGCTGACGATGTGCATAACGTGCGAGTAACGCTCAATAATCATCTTGTCTTTGACTACGACCGAGCCGGTTTTCGCGATGCGACCAACGTCATTACGGCCAAGATCGATCAGCATCAAATGCTCCGCCAGCTCCTTGTCGTCGGCGAGAAGTTCTGCTGCCAAGGCATCATCTTCCTCACGCGTTGCGCCGCGTTTGCGCGTGCCTGCGACGGGGCGCACAGTGACCGTTTCTCCTTCCTTACGCACCAGAATTTCTGGCGATGCGCCGACGACGTGGAAATCGCCGAAGTTATAGAAGAACATGTACGGGCTTGGATTCAACGTGCGCAATGCCCGGTACAGTGAGATCGGCGGCTCCGGAAAATCCATCACCATGCGCTGCGACGGCACCACCTGCATGCAGTCGCCCGCTGCGATGTAATCCTTGCAGACTTGAACTGCGGCAACGTAGGCCGCTTCGCCCATTTGCGATTGCGCATTGACGACGGTGGTGGCGTGTTGCAGCGGAAGTTTCGCGGGTTCGCGCAGTTTGGCGCGTAACTCGGCAAGGCGCTCCGTGGCGCGTTGAAACGCATCAGGCTTCGACGGGTCAGCGTAAACAATTAACGAAATCGTTCCCGATAGACTATCCACAACAGCCAGCTCTTCAGTCAGCAGCAACAGAATATCCGGCACACCCATCTGATCAACGCGCGGCTGCTCAACGTAGAGCTTACCGACGCGCGGTTCAATGTAACGAACGGTCTCGAAGCCGAAATACCCAGTCAAACCACCACAAAAGCGCGGCAAGCCGGGAATCGTGGCGACCTTGAACTGCGCCTGATACGCCGCGATGTAATCGAGCGGATCGGCAACCGTTTGTTTGTTCGGTCCCAGCGGCGTGATGTGGGTGACCTCAAAGCCGCGCACCTCGATACGGGTGCGCGTGCGCAGCCCGATGAAGCTGTAGCGGCCAAAGCGCTCGCCACCCACCACCGATTCCAGCAGGAAGGTATAGCGGTCGTTCGCGAGTTTCAGGTAGATCGACAGCGGCGTGTCGAGGTCAGCGAGCGTTTGCTCAACGAGCGGGATGCGTGTGAAGCCTTGTTGAGCAAGCTTCAAAAATTCTTGTTCATTCATAATGCAACAGTTCCGTAAAGTGTGTCCCGCAGGCAAGTTACGCGCTGGGACGGGTCAAGTTCAGGTTTTTCGCTGCGGCAGCCCCAAGACGGGGCGCATGCGCTCGCAGCAAGCGCAAAGGCAAGATGGAATGGCTAACGCCAACCACCTCCGGAGCTTTGCCACCAAGAACTAACTGACAGGAACATGTTGTGTGTTTTTTTGCGCTCGCCTAAGCAAAATCAGGCATCGAGCAGTGCAGGAATAGCCGTAAATGTACCCACGATTGCGTTCGCGTGCAAATCGGCAAGGTTTTCGCCTTCGCTGTAGCCGTACGTCATGAGCACCACAGGCGAGCCCGCCGCCTGCGCCGCACGGCTGTCATTGCCCGAATCGCCGATCATCAACATCTCGCGCGGATGCACGCCGAAACGACCCGCAGAATAGAACATCATGCCCGGATCCGGCTTGCCCGTGGTCAACGTGTCGCCGCAGACGACGTGATCGAAATACGGCGCGAGCTTGAAGTGCGCGAGCAGTGTTTCGCTATAGCTCGTCCACTTGTTGGTCACCACCGACAGCTTCAGACCGCGCGCTTTGAACGCCTCAAGCCCCTCAATCACGCCCGGATAAATCGTCGTGGCGTCGGCAATGTGTTGCGCATAGTTCTTGCGATAACGCACCAACGCTTGCGCCAGTTCCGTCTCAGTCGGTTCGCGAGCAAGCACGTAGCGCAACGATTTGCCAACATGCGCCATGAGGCCTTTGCCGACAAAGGTCTTCACCAGGTCAAGCGGCAACGCTGGCAGTTTGAGCTCGGCTAACGTGAGGTTTACCGCACCGCAAAGGTCTGCAATGGTGTCGAGGAGGGTGCCGTCCAGGTCGATGGCGATGGCTTTGATCGGATGTAAGGCGATGGTCATCACTGCATTTTGGCTGATTGTGCCAGCGTCGGTGGGCTCGTAGACATAAATCCGGATCAGCGGGCCCGATGCAGTGTTCGGCCCAATTTGGTTAGCATCGCAAGTCCCCAGCACATACCCGCACCATGCAATTCGCAGGCCGCCTTCAAAACGTAGAAACGTCCGCCATTCGCGAGCTGTTCAAGCTCCTGGGCAAACCCGGCATCATCAGCTTCGCTGGCGGCTTTCCTGATCCGGCATTGTTCGACGCAGAGGGCATCAGAATGGCCGCTGACGCCGTGCTCCGCGCGAACCCCGGCCCGGTGCTGCAATACGGTGCCACCGAAGGTTACGGCCCGATGCGCGAACAGGCGGCCACCTTCATGAGGAACAAGGGCGCATCGGTCACGCCGGAGCAACTGATCATCACAACCGGTAGCCAGCAGGCGCTGGACCTGATCGGCAAAACCATGATCTCACCAGGCGACAAAGTCATCGTCGAAGCGCCCACTTTCCTCGCCACCATTCAATGTTTCCGTCTTTACGGCGCGGACATTCACACCGTGCCGATTGACGCTGACGGCGTGCAGGTCGACAAGCTCGAAACCATGATCGACGAGCTGAAGCCGAAGTTCGTTTACCTCATCCCCACCTTCGGCAACCCCAGCGGCGCGATGCTCTCGCTCGAACGGCGCAAACGCATTCTCGAAATTGCAGCCCGCACAAAAACGCTAATCGTCGAAGATGACCCGTATGGCGAACTGTATTTCGGCGCGTCGCCGCCGCCTTCGATGCTCGCATTGAGCGACGCCGTGCCTGGCTCGCGCGACTTGCTCGCACACTGCGGCAGCATGAGCAAAATCCTC
The DNA here is from genome assembly GCA_043757535.1 of Burkholderiales bacterium. Lineage (GTDB taxonomy): Bacteria > Pseudomonadota > Gammaproteobacteria > Burkholderiales > Casimicrobiaceae > Casimicrobium. The sequence goes on along the minus strand of JAYVPF010000152.1, from coordinate 13,233 downwards.
TCACCCGGCCTGCGCGTCGGCTGGATGATCGCGCCACCCGCGCTGCTCGCCAACGCCACGATGTGCAAACAATTCAGCGACGCCCACACCAGCAACTTGACGCAGGCCACCGCTGCGCACTACCTCACCATGGGCCGGTTAGATGCCGCTCTCGATGTCGTACGCAGGACTTACGCTGAGCGTGCCCGCGTAATGGCCGAGTGCCTGCGGCGTGAACTTGGATCTGCGATCGAGTTCAACCAGCCGCACGGCGGCATGTTCTTTTGGGCCAAGTTAACCGAAGGCCGCAACGCCAACGATTTTGCCAAACGAGCCATCGAAAAACTGGTCGCTTTCGTTCCCGGCGCGCCGTTCTTCGCTCGCGATCCGGACATGTCGACGTTGCGCTTGTCGTTCGCTACTGCAGACGTGGCGAAGATTGAGGAAGGGATTGGGCGGTTGGGGCAGGCGTTGTGAGAAAAACTAACGTGCCGTCGGATCGTGCTGATTTCCTGGGTGCGAAGATCGTTACGGGCCCGGAGCGAGCGCTCGCCGACAGTCGCGAAAAACTGGCCGCAGGAAGATTTTTCATCGAGTCGCCTTCTGCGCACGTTGCGAAAAATGTTGCGTTCTCAAAAAAATGATTTGCAATCCAAGTGCGTTTTTCGAGTAGACATCTGTGTATTTAGCCAGTATTATTTGAGCCGAACAAAACAATGGGCAAAGACTCTCGCATCGAATGGACTCATCACACCTTTAATCCGTGGTGGGGTTGCGTGCGTGTGTCAGCCGCTTGCGATCATTGTTACGCCGAAACGTGGGCAAAGCGGCTTGGAGAAGACGTTTGGGGGCCGCATGCTGATCGTCGGTTCTTCACCGATGCGCACTGGAAAGAGCCGCTGAAATGGAACAAGGAAGCTGCGGAGACCAAGACGCGTCGTCGCGTTTTCTGCGCATCCATGGCGGATGTGTTTGAGAATCGTAAGGACTTGATTCCACATCGGCTGCGCCTGCTTGAACTGATCGCGCAGACATCGAATCTGGATTGGCTGTTGTTGACCAAACGCATCCATCTGGTTCGCCGACAGTTGCCGAAAGGATACGAATTTCCGCACAATGTGTGGCTAGGTGCGACGGTTGAAAATCAGGACGCAGTCAAGCGCATCAAATACCTGCTGGAGTTTGATTCGCCGTCTGTTCGTTTTCTTTCATGCGAGCCGTTACTCGGGCCGATTGATATTCGCAAGTACCTGGCTCGCGGTGAAAGCGGAACGCGCGTCGATTGGGTGATCGCAGGCGGCGAATCTGGTGCGCACTCAAGGCCGATGGATCCCGCTTGGCCCATGTCGCTCAAGGAGCAATGTACCGACGCAAAAGTCCCATTCCACTTCAAGCAATGGGGGCACTGGGCTCCTATTGAACAGGTGGTTGAGTTTGTGAAGAAAACTACGCCAATCACCGTGGTTAGTCATGACGGCACTCACGTTTCTCTTGCGGCAATTGGGAAGGGAAAGGCTGGAAGGTCGCTCGACGGAAGGCATTGGGACGGGTTTCCGCGCACAGTTGGATCGGCCGCGATTCCACGTCGGTAACGACTTGGTATGAGTAATGCCTCAAATCAAAGGCTACTTTGGCCATGAACGAAACCCTTCCTTCAGGCTATGACGGACGAGAGCTAGCTTTCATAAAGCACCAGTTGCTGGAAAGCTACCTACAAAAACTTTTTCTAATTGTCGGATCAGCTCGCCGCGAGCAGAAGAACGTTAAATTTTGCTATGTCGATTGCTTCGCAGGGCCGTGGGGAGACGAGTCCGAACAGCTTGAGACGACTTCGATTGCAATTTCGCTGAGAGTCTTGGCCTCGTGCAAAGCGGGTCTGGAGAAAAATGGAATTGCAACAACGATAAGAGCGATTTATGTCGAGCAGGACAAAGCTTCGTATTCCAGATTGGCGTCGTTCCTGTCCAAAAATACTCCGGATGGAATACAGGTCGTTCCGCTATTTGGAGACTTTGTCCGACTTCGTGAACGAATACTGCATGAAGCAGGCCCGGACACTTTTTGCTTTTTCTTCATCGATCCGAAAGGCTACACAGAGGTCGGCGTGAATATTTTGCGGCCCTTGCTCTCGCGCCCGAGGTCAGAGTTTTTGATCAACTTCATGTATGACTTCGCGAATCGGGTTCTATCTCGTGAGGCTTGGCAACAGCAAACACAAGACTTGCTCGGTTCCAGCATAGAGCTACAGGGCTTGCCACCTCAAGAACGCGAGAAAAGGGCGCTTGCAACTTATCAGGCCAATTTGCGCGCGTGCATGCCTGCTTCACAAAATACAAAGTATCTGCCGCGATCAGCTCATGTTCGAGTGTTAGATCGATTGAGAGAGCGGCCGAAATATCACCTCATTTACTTGACGAGCCACCCACGTGGGATTATTGAGTTCATGAGCATTTCGGAAGACGTCGACATCGTTCAAAAGCAAGTCCGCGCAGATGCAAAACGCAACCAGCGTGAAATGAAGTCAGGAAATCTCGAACTCTTCGACTCTGAAGCTTGGGTAGACCGCACCGCTGGTCACGGGAATGTCACAGATGTCGACGAATATTGGTTCAATTACCTCGCTGGCGGCGAAAAGCGAATTACGCAGTTTGAGTTTGCCGAGATTCTCGAGAATACGGGTTGGTTTCCTGGCGATTTACAGGCGTCGTTAAAACGATTGATCGCGGCGAACAAGGTTGTGAATCTGGATGCTTCGGCACCTAGACGCACAAAGCCCCTGCACTTTGAACGCGGTGGAGAACGTCTTGCCCTTTGTCTGTAGCCCGTTGCTGCTATCAAGCCACAAACAACTTGTCATAAGCCGCCAACAAAGTCTGGTGCATCTTGCTGCCCTGCATATCCGTTCCCAACGCGTCGAGCCCAAAGAATCGCTCAGAACGATTGAGCAAAGCATCCGCCTGACGCACTGTCTCCGCGCCGTACAGCAAGCCCAGCGAGCGGCGGAAATTTTCGACCTGATCTTCGATTTCCAGCATGGACTCGATGCAGCGATAAACGAGGCGACGCGCGGGTGCGAGATCGGCGAAATGGTGAATCCAGTCGCAGCCTTCGAGCGCTTCTTCTTCGTCGCCAATCGCGAGTGCGAGCAGCGTCTTTAGTTCGCCGATGCGTAGCTGTTTCCACGGCGTTCCCTCGGAAATGGCGAGGCCTAAGATTTCCCATAGCGGGCGCTCGTCGGCGACGTTCATCGTCTGAATTTCTTCGAGCAGAACTTCGCACTCTTCTTCGGTCAATTCATGCAGGCGCACGAGCGACGGTCGCAGCGCGTTGCCGAGGCTGTTGTTCTCCCATTCGAGGTCTTCCACCGGGTAAATTTCGCTCATACCCGGCACGAGAATTCGGCAGCTGTACGCGCCTTGCTCGCTGAAGTCGGCGACGTAAATGTCCTTGCCTTCGCTGTGAATGCAGTCCACGAGCCAGTGGTAATCTTCCTCGGTCGTCGTGCTGAAATTCCAGTCGGCGAACGGAAAGTCCGGCGTGTCGCCCATGAAATTCCAGCTGATCACGCCGCTGGAATCTACGAAGTGGATTTCGAGATTGTTAACTGCGGCGATCTCTTCCATGTCGAAGCCGGGCTCGGGGAAGCCTTCGAGCGAATCCAGCGCGCGGCCCTGCAACAGCTCGGTCATCGCGCGCTCTAGCGCGATTTCAAAGCGCGGATGCGCGCCGTAGCTCGAAAAAATGCCCTGATCTTTCGGGTGCACCAGCGTGACGTTCATGACCGGATATTTGCCGCCGAGCGACGCGTCGCGCACCATGATGCCGAAGCCCGCTTTGCGCAGCCCGTCGATCCCCGCGCGAATGTTCGGGAAGCGCGAGATCACGTCGTCCGGCACTTCCGGCAGACACAGGCCTTCGGCGATGATGCGGTACTTGATCGCTCGCTCGAAAATTTCCGACAGCGCCTGTGTGCGCGCCTCCATCAGCGTGTTGCCGGCCGCCATTCCGTTGCTGACGTACAGATTGCCGATGATATTGACCGGGATGAATGTCTCCGCGCCATCTTTCAATCGCTTGTATGGCAGCGTGCAGACGCCGCGCGCGACGTTGCCAGAATTCAAATCTACGAGCACTTCCAGCGGGACTTTGTCGCCAGGGTTGTAGAACGCTTGCAGCTCCGGGTTAAGCATTTCCTTGGGCCACTTTTTGCCCTTGCCTTTGCTCTTAGGAAGAGGAAACCACCTCTCTTGCGGGTAATGAACGAATGGCCGATTGGCGCGCGTTTCGCCGAGATGAAAGTGCGTCCAGAAATAGTGCGTGCCCAGCCGCTCGAAAAACTCGCCGTACGCGCTCGCGCGCGCCGCCAATTCGGTCGCGCCTTTGCCGTTCGAAAACAGCATCGGGCATTCGTTGTCCTTCATGTGCGTCGACCAGATGCCGTCCACTTCGTGCAGGAGCGACGATTCGTTCAGCACAAAGCCGCGCTTGGCGAGCTTCGCTTTCATCGTCTCAATGGTGGATTCGAGCGAGGCGTCTTTGCCGGGGATGAAGGTGGCAGTCGTACGGCGGGCAGGAGAGTTCATGGGGCTTTGTGCGACGGGTAGCGAGGGTGTCGCCCGTCGATGGATGTGTTCGGAGCGACAATTTTATGTGCCGCAGCGTGCTGGCGGAGAATGTCGGCTGTGAACGAACTGAAATACCTGACCGGATACCCCGAGCCGCTACTCGCGCACGTGCGTGCCCTCATCGCTGAAAACCGCGTGAATGATGTGCTTCAAAAACGCTACCCCGAAGCAAATACAGTGCGCTCGGATGCGGCGTTGCGTGAATACACGCTAACGCTCAAGTCTGAGCATATGAAGAGCGCGATCACGCCCGCCAAAGTGATGTTTGACAACCGCCTGCAAGTGATGCGGCACGCGCTTGGAACGCACACGCAAATCTCTCGCTTGCAAGGCGCGAAGCTCGTGGCCAAACGCGAGATTCGTATTGCGAGTGTGTTCATCGATGCGCCCGCCGCATTCCTCAAAATGATCGTGGTGCATGAGCTGGCGCATCTGAAGGAGCGCGAGCACAACAAGGCCTTCTATCAACTGTGCCGCCACATGGAGCCGGACTATGCGCAGCTTGAGTTCGATTTGCGTTTGTATTTGACGCAACTGGAATTGACTTCACCTGCGCAGCCCATTTCAAGCTAGCTCGACAGTTGGTCACCAGCGTTTGGGCTTAGCATCTGCCAGTCACTGCTAGGTCAAATCAAACGGGGGAGATTCATCATGAATCCGGTCACTATTTTTATAAAACGCCGTGCATTGCTGCTGGCAGCGGGTGCGAGCCTGCTGCTCGCGTCATGCGCGGTTCAACCGCCCGTCATGAAGAGCGCGGAGGTGCGCGTGATGACTTCTGGCGCATTTACAGCGCCGTACAAAGAACTGCTGCCAATGTTTGAGAAAGAGACTGGGCACAAAGTGCTTTCGGCCTACGGTGCCTCGATGGGCAACGCACCGGACGCGATTCCGGTGCGGCTTGATCGCGGCGAAGCGGCCGACATCGTGATCATGGCAGGCCCCGCGCTCGACGACCTGATTAAAAAGGGCAAAGTGATGCCCGGCAGCCGCGTTGATCTGGTGCGCTCGACGATTGGATTTGCGGTTCGCTCTGGTGCGCCAAAGCCGGACATCAGCACGATGGACAAGCTCAAAAAGACATTGCTCGAAGCGAAATCCATTGCGTATTCCGCAAGCGCTAGCGGCACCTATTTTTCGACCGAAATGTTGCAAAACATGGGGATTGCAGAGCAGGTTTTGCCGAAGAGCAAACGTATCTTGAGCGAGCGTGTCGGAACCATCGTCGCGCGTGGTGAAGCAGAACTGGGTTTGCAACAGGTCAGCGAACTGATCCCGATTGCCGGGATTGACTACATCGGCCCGCTGCCGCCGGAAGTGCAGCAGACGACTTTCTTTTCAGCGGGCATTGTCGTTGGATCGAAAGCGCCTGAAGCGGCTCGTGCGCTGATCAAATTCTTCACGTCGACAACGGCTGCACCGATCATCAGCAGAAGTGGGCTGGAGCCGCTGACTCAGAAGTAATGGCCGAAATCGCCGCATAAAAAAAACGGGCCGCAGGGCCCGCTTTTTTGTCGGTACGAACACGGTGCCATCCGCAGACGCTTATTCCGGTTCGATCTTCGCGTCCTTGACGACCTTGCCCCAACGCGGCATTTCAGATTTGATCAACGCAGCGAACTGCTCGGGCGTACCGCCAGCAATTTCGTTGCCCTGAGCAAGCATTTTTTCGCGCAGGTCTTTGTCCTGCAATGCCTTGTTGGCCGTGGTGTTGAGAAGCTTGATGAGATCCGTTGGTAGACCTTTAGGGCCAACCAGCCCTTGCCAGTTAAGCACCTCAAACGTCGGGAAGCCCGACTCCGCCATAGACGGCACGTTGGGCAGGATAGGCGAACGCGCTTTACTGGTGACTGCGATCGCTCGCGTCTTACCAGTTTGAACGCCGGGCACTGCCACATACATCTGCTCGAACATCATCTGCACCTGACCGCCCAGAAGATCCGTCGCAGCGGCCGATCCGCTCTTGTATGGCGCGTGAATCATGTCGATACCCGCCAGATGCTCGAACAGTGCGCCACTCAGGTGATGCGTGCCACCGATGCCACCGGAGCTGTAGGTCAGCTTGCCAGGCGCAGCCTTGGCAGCTTTCACGATGTCAGCCACTGTCTTGAACGGCGAATCAGCGCGCACGGTCAGGATCAGCGGGCCTTTTTCGATCAGCATGATCGGCACCAGATCATTCACCGGATCAAAGCCGATTTTCTTGAACAGCGCGTGATTAACAGCGAGTGGCGCGAAATTGCCCATGCCAATGGTGTAGCCATCCGGCTTGGCCTTGGCAATCGCCTCCGTGCCAATGTTGCCGCCAGCACCCGCCTTGTTGTCGATCAGGATCGGCTGGCCGAGCAGCTGGCCCATCAGCTTACCGACCTGGCGCGAGCGGCTATCCGCGCTGCCTCCAGCACCATAGGGACAAATCCAGGTGATGGGTTTGCTCGGATATTTATCCTGTGCAAACAGCGCGCCGGGAAGCAGAGCAGCCCCCGCCGTTGCCTGCAGGAAGGTACGACGTTTCATGATTGTTTTTTACTCCTCTCTTCACGGGCGATTACCCGCGTCAATGCGCCGCATTATGCTGCCGGTCGCTGTCAGCTTGCGTGGCGATAACCCGAAGCCAACGATGTTCGTTGACGTACGCTGACATTCGCTGACAATAGGACTTGTCCGCTATGCTCAATGCCGATGCTCCGACTCACTCAGGCCCCCAACTTTGCTATCGCCACGCTGTGGGCGGATTGCCTTGAGCGCGAGGGTATCGCCACCAGCGTGCAGCGGCAGTATTTGGCTGGCGGTATCGGTGAGCTGCCTCCCGATCAGTGCAGTCCGGAAATTTGGCTCACCGACCCTGCACAAGCGGCGCGTGCCCGTGAGCTGTTGCATGCCCTGCAAAACGTGCCGCAGCGCCGCTGGCGATGTGTTTGCGGCGAGCTGGTTGAAGGTGGCTTCGAGCAGTGCTGGCAATGCGGCACGCTGATGCCGCATTAGTGCAGTGTTGCGCGTGGATTGGTACATAAAAATGCGATGGATTTTGGCTCGAATCAAGGCGCAAAGCGCAGCAATAGCGAGCTATTGCGAGCATTTGCAACGAAGAGTCAAGTCAAAAGACGCGCATTTTTGTACCAAGAAGAGCGAAACACTGCACTAATCCTCAACCCCAATGATCGGCCAACCAGTCTCCGGCGGCTTCATCGCGTTCAGCACGCAGATCGCGCCATAGGCATCGTTGGCCGCGTAGAGCAATTGACTGTCGGTGAGTTCGGTGTTCGCCCAATTGGTGGTACTGATGCGTTTTGATTTTTGAAAACGAGCGTGCAAGACCATCGCTACGGCACCGCGCACGCCGACTTCGTTTCGGTAGCCTCGCTGCTTGAAATACGTGGTGAGATCGAGGATGGCGCGTGGCTGTGCGCCGAGTTTTCGTTGAATGTGACCGCGATCTGATTTGAGCCCGAATCCCACTTTGACCATCGCCTGCGATTGCAGCAACGCCGTCAGGGCTTCGCGCGATTGCTCACGATGGATTTGAAAAATATAGCCGCGATCCAGCGTTGCAAATTGCACGACGTGTGGGCCGCTGGCGGCTTCGCCTTTAGCAAAAGTGGGCTTTGATTCGGTGTCGAAGCCGACGAAGCGGTGTGACAATAGATGCTCCACGGCGCGCGCGATTTCAGCGGGCGTCGCAGGCACTTCAATTTGCGCTAGCGTCAGCCCGACGAACGGCGGCAGCAGCTCGGCGTCGTCCTTCGATGGCGCGGTGGGGCGAAGCGAACTCATGAGCGCAGCGTCAAATCCGCGTTACGCCGGATCACGCAGGATCACGCACGTCAGCCACCGGGTTGCTGCCAAAGTCCGCGCGTGCCAGATAGTCAAGCACACGCTTTGCGGCTGCTTGGGGCGTCAGCAGATCACCGTTTTCTTTGTAGGCAACAAACGTCGCGTGGCTCGGAAAATCGGCAGGGTCGGTATTGCGCAAATACGTTTGCATCTCGGTGTCGATGATGCCGGGCGCGAGTGAGCAGACTTTCGCGCCTCTTTGGTGACCCGCGCGTGCTGCGTCCTCCAGCGCGACGCAGCGCGTGAAATGATCCATGCCGGCTTTTGCCGCGCTGTAAATCGATTGCGAGGCCATCGCACGACGTCCGTTGCCCGACGAAATATTGAGCACTTTGCGCTCGCCAGACCAGTTTCCGGTCGCGTGCAGAAATGCGGCCGTGAGCTGCATCGGCACTTCGAGGCTGACACGTAGCACGTGCGCAATGTTGTCGAAATCGGCATCAGCGAGCGATGAGATTTTTGGCAGCGCGGCGGCGTTGTTGATGAGCGTGGCGCTGGCGAACTGGCTACCGTCCAGCGCTTGTAACCACGCTTTGAGCTTCACGCTTACCGGCGCTCCGTCCGCCAGATCGAGCGGCCATTGCACTAAGGTCGCGTCGACTGTAATCGCTGCCTGCTCGGCGAGCGCAGCGCTGGTATTTCGCGAAATACAGAGCAGGCTGTGACCGGGCTGCAGGCGCTGCTGCGCTATGCCGAGGCCCATGCCACGCGACGCGCCGGTGAGAATGGTGAGGTGTTTCTTCATGCGCGCATCTTAGCGTTTGCACCCCAGTACGCGCTAGCATCGAATCACGAAAAACCAAAAAGCGTGCTCAATCAAATTCGGCGCGTCAAAATCACCTGATCACAACGAATTGGAAAATGGAGCATGGCATGAAATACCTTTGCGCGCATCGCTGGGCATTCAACGCGTGGGGCGGCGCTTTGCAGGAGCAGGAGGACGCACTCGCACCCGCAACCGGGCATGAGGTCACGTTGCGAATTACGCATTGCGGTATGTGCCATTCCGATGTTCATATTCGCGAAGGCGGGTTCGACATGGGTGGCGGCAAGCTCTCTTCGCTGGAGCGCTCGGGCGTCAAACTACCAGTGACGATGGGGCATGAGATTGTCGGCGAGGTCGTCGAGATTGGCCCCGATGTGACGGGTGTTTCGCTGGGGATGCAGGTGGTTGCCTACCCGTGGCTCGGCTGCGGAGACTGCGCGGCATGTGTGCAGGGCGACGAACAATTGTGTGTGAAGGCCGCGCGCAATCTGGGCATTCAGGTGCCGGGGGGATATGCCGATGCGCTACGAATTTCGCATGAGCGCTATCTGGTGCCGATTGGCACGCTGGAGCCTGCGCGTGCGGCGACGTTCGCCTGTGCTGGCATCACGGCGCTCGGCGCGATTCGCAAATTGCCAGCACTGGGCGCGCAGGACTACGTGGCGATCATTGGTTGCGGTGGCGTCGGCATGACGGGCGTGGCTTTGCTCTCAGCAACGTCAAAAGTGAAGATCGTGGCGATTGATCCTGATGCGGCGAAGCGCGAAGCCGCACTAGCCCACGGTGCGTCGCTCGCGTTCGATCCCGGCGTGGCCGATGCATTGAAAACCATCAGTAAAGCCTGCGCAGGGAATATCGCTGCCGTGATTGATTTCGTCGGCTCTGAATCAAGCTCATCGCTCGGTGTCAACCTTGTGCGACGCAGCGGTCACGTTGTGATCGTCGGTTTGTTTGGCGGCGAATTCAAGATGCCGTTGCCAATGTTCGCGCTGAAGTCGATCACCATCACCGGATCGTATGTCGGCGGGCTGAACGATTTGCGCGAGCTAGTCGCGCTCGCGCAGCGCGAGACGCTGCCGCAGATTCCGCTCGATATGCGACCGATGGCGTCTGTGAATGAGGCGCTGGATGACTTGATCCATGGCCGCGTAGTGGGGCGTGTGGTGCTCCAGCCCTAGCGAAGCACGCGGTTAGGCGCGCGGCTTGGCGGGCGAAACATGATCGCGCGTGAGCAGCGCCAGCGTATCGCCGGGTAACAGGCGAATGCTGTGCTTCGACGCATAGGTCGTCGCAGCATCGCTTAAAGCATTGACGGCAACGTAGATGCCCTGATTGGCGTCGAGCCTGGTGACTGCGTTGTGGAGTTCGCGCAATGGTTCGACGCCGTGCGTCGCGGCCTTCCAGCGTTTGCAACTCACGAGCGAATTTCGCCCAGCCTTGCTGATCGACAAGTCCGCGCCATCAAGCTCGATGCGCGTCACGGCGTACCCTTCCTCGCGGTAAGCTGCGTCTAGCGCACTTAAAAAATCGCGGCTTGATAGTGCCGCGAGCGCTTGCAACGTCGCCTCAATCCGCGCCGGACTTGGTGCGCGCATTTGCCTCCAGAGCGCAATCGATCCGATCACCACAAACGGCAAACCGGACAGCGCGCCTACGGTCTTGAAACGATCAGGTAGCAACATGAAACCGGCAATTCCCACCGCAATCGCCACCGCAAAACTCACCCACCACGGCGAACGCAAAAGCACTGCGAAGAGGGATTTTTCAGACATCTTGAATTGCACGGTGAACCTTGAGAATTGCGTTACAACTTTTTCGTAGAAACCTTATTTTACTAGGGCTAACGCACATAAATAGCTAAAGTCGACTTTTTGGCATTCATGCAATTAACCTCAATAGAATGGGCATTTCAGACAAAAGCTGATGCCGGACTAAATGACTAGATTTGCTGGAAATCGCAACCGGAACGTGCTGCCATGATGGGCACCGCTGACTTCGCTTTCGATCTCCAGTTTGGCGCGGTGGCGTTGCGCGACGTGCTTGACGATGGCGAGGCCCAAGCCGGTGCCGCCGGTCTCGCGTGATCGCGAACGATCCACGCGGTAGAAGCGTTCGCTGAGTCGCGGCAGGTGCTCTGCGGCGATGCCGGTGCCGGTGTCGCGAACCTCGACGACCACCCCACCATCACCGGCTTCTGCGTGGGCAACCGACAGCGTAATGCGGCCATCCGGCGGCGTGTAGCGCACGGCGTTCGAGAGCAGATTGCCGAGCGCGGAGCGCAGTTCGTTGCCGCTGCCGAGCACGGTGGCGGGTGCGATGGTGGCGACGAAGGTGTGCGTTCCGGCGGACAGCGCTTCGGCATCGGCCAGCACGTCGCGGGCAATTTGCGCTAAATCAGTGGGGACAGATTCGGGCGGCATCTGGTCGTTTTCCATGCGCGCGAGCGTGAGTAAATCCTCCACCAAGCGCTGCATATTGCCGGTTTGATTGGCGATCAAATTCAGGTAACGCGTGCGCTCGGCTTCATCGAGCGGCAAGTCGGTGATCGTCTCGACAAATCCGCCGACGACGGTCAGCGGCGTGCGTAATTCGTGCGACACATTGGCGACGAAATCGCGCCGCATGCGATCCAGTTTCTCGCGCTCGGTGACGTCGCGCGTAAGCAACAGGCGCGCGCCTTCGGTGCCGTCATCGCTGCGCTCAAGGTGAAACGAAATCGAGCGACCGGACAGCGCAATCACCGGCTCATCGCGCAAATCGTCTTCGAGATAGGCGGCGAACTCGGGCGAGCGGATCAGTTGCGCAATGGGCTTGCCAACATCGCGAAACGCGTCCAGTTCATGCATCACGAGCGCGGCACGGTTGCACCAGACGATGCGGTTCGCGGCATCGAGCAGGAAGAGGCCGTCGGGCACGGCATTGGTAATTTGCTTGCGTTGAACGATTTCGGCGTCGCGATCCTTGACGATCTGCTCATCCTCTTTGAGCCGTGAGCGCACGCTGCTCATCACCTCATAAAACGGTCGCGGCACGGCGTTCGCGTCGCGCAGCAGATCGTTGGCAGCGCGATTGCGGGACTGAACTTCAAAGGCCAGCCAAAAACACAGTGCAGCAAGCGCGCCCACAGCAATCCACGGCGTCCAGACAACAGAGAGTAGCGCTGCACATACCGCCACGGCGCCGACGATATGCGGCAATCGATTCATGGGCGCGAGTTTAGCGGGCTCAGGCGTAAGAGCGATGGGGTGGTCGGTCGGTCGTGAGATATCGCCTAGGCCATACGTAGCGTACGGCGGGTGCGATTCGGTGACGGGGTTAGGCGCGATCACCGCTTGCCGAATCACCGCTTGCGAAGGCGATATCCACCGCCGCGCACGGTCTCTACCAGCGCGTCATGACCGCTCGGTTCCAGCGCCATCCGCAGGCGACGCACATGCACGTCCACCGTGCGCTCTTCGATGAACACATGATCGCCCCAGACGCCATCCAGCAGCGTCTGCCGCGTCATCACGCGATCCGGACGCGACATCAAAAAGCGTAACAGGCGAAATTCAGTGGGACCGACTTTGAGTTCGGCTCCATTGCCGGAAACCCGATGCGCCGCAGGCTCCAGCCGCAGCCCTGCCACCTCAATCGGTTCTTCGCTCGACTCCGGCGCAGCGCGCCGCAACAGCGCTTTGATCCGCGCAATCAGCTCTTTCGGCGAGAACGGCTTAGTGACGTAATCATCGGCACCGACCTCAAGGCCGCGCACTTTATCGTCCTCCGCCGCGCGCGCCGTGAGCATCAAAATGGGCAAATCTCGTGTGCGCTCATCCTTGCGCAATTCGCGCGCAAAATCGATGCCCGATTTGTCGGGCAACATCCAGTCGAGCACCACCAGGTCAGGTAGCGTTTCGTCGACGATGTCGCGAGCGTCCATGACGGCATGGGCGACCTGCACCGCGTAGCCCGCGTGCTTGCAGTGGAGGGCGACCAACTCGGCAATCGCCGGCTCGTCTTCAACAATCAGGATGGTGGCTGGCATGG
>JAYVPF010000151.1:0-6164 GCA_043757535.1 Burkholderiales bacterium | reverse complement strand
GCGCTAGTCTTGGTTCTGGAATCTGGCAGCGCGAAGGGTCGCCCTTGCTCTTTTGCGCGGTCTTGAAGGCGTCGGAGTTGGAAGCGATCTAGCCCTGTGCTTTGGATATTTCGCCACGGCTCGCCCCCTCTTTGATCATGTCATGCACTTGGCTGATTACATCGGCCTTGATTTCGGATGACGTAAAAACTGCCTTACCGCTCTTGGTGCTGAATTCAATGGCCAGCGTCGTAACTTCATTGCCATCAAGGTTGCGCGCTTTTTCAAACAACAGCTCACAACGCATGCCGTCGCCCGGGTCGTAATCGTCCGGCCTTTTCAAGGCGACCACGGTGTCGAGAATGTCCTCGCGTCGCGATGTACCGCGTTGCTGTCCGCCCTTGCCTGCATGGTGAATGAGCACCACGGCGCGGCCCCTTGCCCGTTGCTGCAACAGAAACGATGCACACTCGCGCCAGCTCTCTTCGTCGTTCTCGCCTTTGCCTGAACGTATCCATGCGCTCAAGTTGTCGATAACAATGACTTCCGGCGCTTCCTTTTCGATCAGGCTAACTAGGGCTTCGCGGCCTTCTGCGCGGCCCAGGTCGGGCCATTCAACGGTATCAGCGCACATATCCCGCGTGAGTAGTCGAAGCATGCCGGGTTGTGCTTCAGCTTCAGCGCCCGCGATGATGAGAGACAAGCGTTTTTTGAGTCGTGCCGCTCGCATTTCGCCATCAAGAATCAGCACCTTTCGTGGCTTCTTGCAATGCCACGTCAGGAAGTTGCCACCGCTGGCTATTGCATACGATAAGCCCAGACTGAACCACGTTTTTCCGCAACCTCGCCAGCCATAAATCATCAGCAGGTCGGCCTCGAAGAGAATCGGTGCGATGATGGGTTCAGGGTCTTTTAAGTTAGCCGCGATCAGGTCGTAAAGGTCGGTCACGATCAACGGCGCAACCGCTTTCGCTGTCGGCTTTGTCGTCACGCCACTAATGACCGTTGCCAGCTCTTCAAGCACGATTGCACTCATGCTGCGGCCCTCGCGTAGTCGTTCCAGTCCGCGCCGGGTGTCGGTGGTATCGCCACATAGCCATTCACGTTGACCGCTGCGTCAACGGCGTATTTTTGCCCTACACCGCTTTCGTCGTGGTCGCCATAAATGGTGATCTGTGCGCTAATAAATCTCGCTCGCAGAGCTAATGCAACGCTTGATAAATTGCCCGCTGAAAATGCGGCGAACATGGCGGTTGTTGGCAGTGATTCAGCAAGCGTTGCCCCGGACGCCCAGCCTTCACAAACTCCGATGCGTTTTTCTGCATTTGCCCAAAAATTAGGCACGTCTGAGAATGGGAAGCACCCGCCCGTCACGCGCCCGCCGGTCAGCATTTTTTTGTTGCCGTCGCGGTCGATAAATTGAACCGTTTGCAGCTGGCCTGTCGTTGCAGAAAAGACGGGGACGGCTAGCAAGCCGTGCTCATTGACTTTGACGCCATGCGGTTGAATGCCTTTTCGTGCAATGTAGGCGGTCCGTACGGCGTTGCTAGTCGCGCGGCTTAGGATTTGTTCACCCCGAACCTTTGCGTCGCTGTAGCCGCGTTCCCGGTCGATTGCGCGTGCCTTGTGGTCGGCTTCGATCCGAGCGCGGTCGTGTTGCGTCAACGGCTCGCGCTTTTGGTTAGCTCGCCATTTGCCAGAAATGCCGCGCTTGTTACAACCGAACGCGCCCGCCGGGAATGCGCCTGCGTGGAGAACGTACCAAGCGTTTTTTGTTCCGTGTTTGTCACCTTCAACATGCACGCGACGCAACTTGCCATCGGCGATGATTTCAGCATCGGTCGGAATGCCAGCATCGTGCATGGCGCGGATGAATGCGGCGCTCACTGTGCACCGCCAATAGTTTTTGGAAACTCAACAGCATTGTCGATGCCTGCAACCTCGGGCGAGAACGATCCACAGGCAATAAAGAATTTTGTTGTGCCATGTTCCATAGCCAGCGTAACGCAGTGCTTCAACCAGTCCAAGCTCGCAGCGGTTTCGCCTTTTTGGGGTTCGTGTTTGTGATCGAAGGCCATTATTTGACTCCTTCGATGCCGTTTTCGGCGAGGGCTTGTGCCCCGTGGAGCAGCGTCGTCTTCGGGCCAATTTTGACGGCGCGTAAGTGTCCCTCAGCTACCAGTCGCCAAACTTTCGCTGCGGAGCAACGCAGCAAGTGGGCGACCTCCTTGGGACGCAATGGCGGTGTGTTCTTTTCCATATTTCCTCACGGTTTCAGCGCCATGAACTGCGACGCCATGAGCATGATTTTTGAACGTAAGATGCGATAGAACCACCGGAAAAAGTCAAGTTAAGAGGGTAGTTTTCCCGCCTTTTGCAAATCGCGCATGCGAGCACTCACCGCCTTCTCGTCGACAGTTTCGTCAATTGCTGCGCTCGCCACACTAGCTATAAGAGTATGGGGCGTTGGATTTTGATTTAGGTAGCTAAACATTTCCAGAAGCCGTCCGACGACGAACGCCCGCCGCGGATTGCGCTGACTAAGTTGTGGCATGCCGCTCTGCTGCTGAAGTCTTTTGGCTGACATCGCAACGCGATCGACAAGTGACGCCAGCGGGGGGATTAGCGAAAGCGCCTTCTGCCCGCCCATGCCCGCGTTGGGGCCAAACTGATCCCGCAAGTAATCGGCTTCATTCTCGGTTACCAAAACACCAAGAGTAAGACTTCCAAGCCCCGCAGCTTTCAACGCGCTCGTGAACGCCCTCGATGTGGCCTTCACGTCGGACAATGCCTTGAGCTGATCATTCTTTGTTGATCCCTTCGACAACTCGTACTCCGCAACTATGTCCGTTACGCCCGAGTAAAGTGTCGAACCCAAGATGTTTGAAGCAGCGATTTTTTTCCAGTGACGCGGCGTAAGTGTTGTTGCTAGTCGTTCTAATATTGCTAAAGCAAGCGGAGTTGCAAGATAAGCCTTGCGCTGTCCCAACCACCTCAAGCCTTCGTCGCGACTGGGCAGCCCCGTGATGGCGTCTCCGACGAATGCTGTTTGCCGCCTATTGAGGTTGCATTCATAGCGCCATGCCTCCCGAAGGCTTTCGGGAATGTGGTTCGCCCACTGCGGCACCTTCTTCTCGCATTCGCATCGTCGACGCTCAACGGCTGCGAAATGTACCTTTGCCCGCTGAGCCGCCGAGCGCCCGTTATCCATGTTGTAACAGCACCATCATTTATGGCCCGCTTCGCAGCCTGTGGGGGCACGCGCGTTGCTTGTCAAATTCAGACTGTCAACGGGATGTCAGCGTTTTCCCCATTCAACTCGCGTAAAACTTCCGGGCGAAGCAAAGCAACGGATAGCAGCGTTTTCGCCGCGCCCGACGGGTCTTTCCGGCCTTGCTCCCATTCCTGTAGCGTTCGCACCGAGACACCCATGAGTGCGGCAAATTGGGCTTGCGATAGCCCGCTTTGTAGCCGAGCTGATGCTGCTGCGGTCAAGGTCTGACAGCTCATCTTTTTGCCGGTCGCAGTCGTCACGGTTCGGGTGAGCGCACCGTCATTGCCGCGAACAAACACGGTTTTCCGCGCCCACGTTTTGGCCTTGCCTTTTTCCAGTTCGGAATGGTAGGTTTCGAGTTCAGCGCCGACATTGCGCGGCTTGCTTTTTGGGGCGTCTTTACGCGTGTTGGCGATTCGGGTGGTCATGCGAACTTCTCCATAATTTTCCGTAGTACCTGGGGTGCGATATTTTCGGTGTCGCTCTTGCCGTAGACCGCGATCATGATGATGCGACCGTCGTCTAGTTCGACGTAGTAAATCACTCGCAGCCCGCCTCGTCTACCTTGTCCACGGCGCAACCAACGCAACTTGCGACAGCCACCGCTCGCGGGGATCACGTCGCCCGCTTGTGGGTTCATGGCGATGTAGGTTTGTAGCCCTGCGTATTCATCGTCGTTCAGGTAGTCGGGTAGCGCCTTGGTGAAGGGCGGTAGCTCGACAAACGTGAACGTCGGTGGTGGCGATACCGATTTAGCCATGAGACGATATGATACGTCTAAAGCGTAGTTGGTTCAATGACTGTCGCTTTCGCATCAGGCGACTTGGCGTTTTATTGGCGTGACGTTTCGAGCGTTCGGTTGCGCTATTGTGCCAACGTGCTTTGCCCACGCGTTCATGAGTTCGCGCCGCTTGTCGAACAAGTCTGAGCGAGCGTAAGCGGCTTCGACCTTATTCACAATTTTGTGTGCGAGCGACATTTCGGCTAAGTCAGTAGGGAAGCTTGTGCGCTCGCCTACCCAGTCCCGGAAAGTTGATCGAAAGCCATGCGGTACGGCGTCCACTTTCATACGCCGCATCAGCATCAGGAACGCCATATCGGATAGCGCCTTGCCTTTTTGCGTTGGGAACACCAGCTCGTTTTCAACAGGCAATGAACGCAACAGCGTCAATGCGGGGCCGGTCAACGGCACACGCAATTCGATGCCAGCCTTAATGCGGCTGGGCGGGATAGTCCAGACGCCCGCCTGTAGGTCCATCTCTGCCCACAATGCGCCGCGAACGTCGCCACTGCGGGTCGCCGTCAGAATCAGCAACTGAAGCGCACGCGCAGTCATGCCTTCAACGTCGGCAAGGCGAACCATGAACGCGCCCACGTCATCAATTGCCATCGCTTCGTGGTGTTTGCGCTTTTGAATCTTGCCCAGCGCAGGTAGGATATTCTGAAAGTGATCGTCCCACCTTGCCGGGTTCAGTCCGTCGCGATAACCCGCCGTGGTCGCCGCCGACAGCACCCGTTCAATGCGCCCGAGCAAGCGTTTTGCGGTCTCGGTCTTGGTGTACCAAATGGGTTCGATGATCGCTTTGACGTGCGCGCTTTCAACGTCAGCCACCCGCATATCGCCGATCACTGGAAAGGCGTAGGTTCGCAAGGTGGTGACCCATTGCGCCGCATGCTTCGCGTTTTTCCATGCCGCCTCGTTTGCCGCGATGTACGAGGTTGCGGATTGTTCAAAAGTGACTGTCTTCGCGACCGAAGCCCGCAGCAGGCGTTTTGCCGCGCCGCGTTGGTCGATGGGGTCTTTCCCCGCATCTATCGCCAAGCGCGCCTCTCGTGCCCGTTCCCGAGCGCCCGCTAAGGTGACCGATGGAAAACCGCCCAAACCCATATCGCGGCGCTTGCCAGCGATCACCGTCCGCAACACCCACGAACAGGAACCGCCCACGGTGCGCAAGTACAGGCCCGAGACGCCACCGACCGCATGGAATCCCTGATTTGCTGATTCCGCCAGCGCCCGCACCTGAAGCGCTGATAACTCGATTGCTCGCCTAGCCATAATCCGCCAAATTTATCAAACCAACATAGGAACCATCATAACAAAAGCGATTAGGTGAGTCAATATGATGCTGTACGAATCAACATTAATGCCCGAAAACCATTGTGGCGCTGGGCTTGCGCGGTACACATGAGACGAACTGAGACTGCCTGATTATTAGGCAAATACGGTCGCCTCCGCTAAATTTATTATTCTCCGCACAACAGCTTTTCGTTGAAACAACCATTCAACTGGGGCTAACGGTGAATTCACCAAGATGTCGACTTGGCAATTTTTTTGGTATTAGCCCGCAGTCAGCCTCGTGTTGCGAATTGACTCACAACTAAGCGTACCGAAGGGCCTATCGTTGACTCACAAGCCAGCGTACCGAGCGTTGTTAAAGATTTGGGCGAGAGTATCGTCGATTTCGCGCTTCAATTTGAACGGGTTCAAGGTTTGGCAGTGAAGTCGTAATTGAGCTTTGGCTTTGCTGCTCACATGCTTTGATTTCATCACTCGCTGGTAGGGGGTCTGAGCCATCGGCTCGTAGATGCGTCGGGTTTTGTTACCCACCGTTTCTTTGCGTATGAGCTTCAGTGTCGGTAGAAAGAAGTTGACGTAGTCGCGCCAGCCTCCGGAGAAGAAATCGTTGAGCGGGGTGTTGAGCTCCGGGTTATCCAGGCGCTAGAAGCCTAGGAACTGGCGCACCACGGAGAAGTTCTTCTGCTCCACGTAGGCCTGATCGTTCTTCTCTTGTAAGGGCCGGGGGCGGAGCCTGTGAAGTGGATCGGGGGCGTGTGGTTGTGGAAGTGTTGCTGCAAGCCGTAGTTGATGAACTCTGTACCGTTGTCGCTATCGAACGCAGGTAGCGGGAAG
>JAYVPF010000150.1:0-6188 GCA_043757535.1 Burkholderiales bacterium | reverse complement strand
ATCGGCTTGTTGGCTTCGAAGATCACCATGTATTTGTTGGCGTCGCCGTAAGCGGCTTTGGCAATTTTCGACAGGTTGTCGCCGGAGACGACGTCGTGATACGTGGCTTCTGGCTCAGACAAATCGACCGACATGTTGTCGTTGACGTTGGTCACGCCAGAGACGTTGCCGCAACACAAGAGCGCCTTCTCTTTGGTGGCCTGATCGGCGGCGACGCCGAACAGGTTCACGGTCGATGAGGCCGCGTCAAAGGTGACGACCAGACCGGTGATGGTCAGGCCCTGTGCTTCGATGTAGGTCTGGATGGCGTCGCCCGCTGCGCGGTTAGTCGCGTCGAGCTTTTCTTTCGCCGCGGCGTCGTCCGTTGCAGCGGCTGCTGCGGCAGCTTCTGCGTCTTTGTGGCTGAACAATTTCTCGCCAGCGTCTTTAATAAAACTGAAAAAACCCATTTTTTGACTCCTAAGTGTGATGTGATTACAGAGTGTGCATCAGCGAGTGCTGGCGCCCCCGGTAGTGTCCATTATTGCGCGGTTAGCTAATACGATTTTTCTGAATGTGTAATGAATGCGGAATTATGTGTGGCATGCCCACTCGCGCCTACTGGCAGGCCTCGCAATCGAGACTATCGATGGAGCAGAACTTCATGTCGGTTGCTGGTAGATCAGCTTCGACGGCGGGATTGATTCTCGCTGCAGGTGCCAGCGTCGGCGCTGAAAACACGGGCGAAGCCATCGACGTTGCGGCCTTCGCTGCATGCGCACCACCGGACGACGATACGGCGTTCAATTCGCCGCCTTTGCCTGTCGATTTCTCGGCGCTAGTGGCACCCAGCGTGCGCAGGTAATACGTGGTTTTGAGGCCGCGCTTCCACGCGAGCTTGTAGGTTTCGTCGAGCTTCTTGCCCGAGGCACCGGCCATGTAAATGTTCAATGATTGCGCCTGATCAATCCACTTCTGGCGACGCGATGCGGCTTCAACCAACCAAGTCACATCCATCTCGAACGCGGTGGCGTAATTGGCCTTCAGATCATCCGGAATACGGTCGATTTTGGCGAGTGCACCGTCGAAGTATTTGAGATCGGAAATCATCACTTCGTCCCACAAACCGCGCGCTTTCAGGTCGTCCACGAGATGCTCGTTGATGACGGTGAATTCGCCTGATAGGTTTGACTTTACGAAGAGGTTTTCGTAATTCGGTTCGATGCAGGCCGACACGCCGATGATGTTTGAGATCGTCGCTGTTGGCGCGATCGCCACGCAGTTGGAATTGCGCATGCCGTGCGCTTTGATGCGGACTTTGAGCGCCTCCCAGTCCATGCTGATCGACTGATCGACTTCCACATAGCCGCCACGCTCTTCGGCGAGTAGTTTCATTGAGTCAAACGGCAGGATGCCACGATCCCACAGCGAGCCCTTGAACGTGCTGTAACGGCCACGCTCTTCGGCCAGCTCGGTTGACGCCCAATAGGCGTAATAGCAAACCGCTTCCATCGAGCGATCCGCAAACTCCATCGCGTCCTCGGAGGCGTATGGCGTGCGCATCATGTGCAGCGCATCCTGAAATCCCATGATGCCCAAACCAACTGGACGATGCTTCAGGTTCGACGTGCGCGCTTTTTTTACCGCGTAGTAATTGATGTCGATCACGTTGTCCAACATGCGCATCGCGGTGCGGATGGTCTTTTGCAGCTTGAGATGGTCAAGTACGTAGCCACCCGGGCCGCCATCGGCCACTGACTTCGCTTCAACCATGTGATTGACGAGGTTCACGGAGCCCAGATTGCACACCGCGATTTCGGTGTCGCTTGTGTTGAGCGTGATCTCGGTGCAGAGGTTCGACGAATGCACAACGCCGACGTGTTGTTGCGGCGAACGGATGTTGCACGGATCTTTAAACGTGATCCACGGATGACCGGTTTCAAACAGCATGGTGAGCATCTTGCGCCAAAGCGTGGTCGCCTGCAACGTCTTGAACAGCTTGATCTCGCCACGCGCGGCCTTGGCTTCGTATTCGTTGTAGCGCTTCTCAAAGGCCTTGCCGAACAGGTCATGCAGGTCAGGCGTATCAACCGGCGAGAACAGCGTCCAGGAACCATTCTCCATCACCCGCTTCATGAACAGATCGGGAATCCAGTTCGCGGTGTTCATGTCGTGCGTACGACGGCGATCATCGCCCGTGTTCTTGCGCAGTTCAAGGAACTCCTCGACGTCCAGATGCCACGATTCGAGATAGGTGCAGACCGCGCCTTTGCGCTTGCCACCCTGATTCACCGCGACCGCCGTGTCGTTCACGACTTTGAGGAATGGCACCACGCCTTGTGATTCGCCGTTGGTGCCCTTGATGTGCGAACCCATCGCGCGCACGGGTGTCCAGTCATTACCGAGGCCACCGGCGAATTTGGACAGCAACGCGTTTTCCTTGATCGCTTCGTAGATACCGGCGAGATCGTCGGCAACAGTGGTCAGGTAGCACGATGAGAGTTGCGAACGATGTGTAGCCGAATTGAACAGGGTCGGCGTGCTCGACATGAAGTCGAAGCTCGATAGCAGTTGATAAAACTCAACGGCGCGCGCTTCTCGATCAGCCTCGTTCAGGGCCAGGCCCATGGCGACTCGCATGAAAAACGCCTGCGGCAATTCGAAGCGACGCTCCGCGCCTGCCGCATTGCTTTCACGATCAATCAGGAAGTAGCGGTCGTACAGGGTTTGCAGGCCGAGGAAGCCAAATTTGAAGTCGCGCGTGTGATCAAGCGCCGCACCGAGCTTGACGAGGTCGTAGCTGGCAAGCTCCGGGTTCAAGAGGCCAATTTTGATGCCGTGCTTGATGAATTTGGGGAAGTATTCGCCGTACTTGGTCGCCATGTCGGCTTGCGACGCTTCCTCGCCTAGAATTTCGTGACGAATCGAATCAAGCAGCAGTCGCGCCGTGACAAAACTGTAGGCCGGGTCCTTTTCGATGTATTGACGCGCGGCGAGTACGACGCACTTGCGCACTTCTTTCGCCGACACGCCGTCGTACAAATCTTTGAGCGTTGCCTTGAGGATCACATCAGCATCAGCTGCGCCATGCAGCCCGTCGCATGACGAAATGATGAGTTCGCGCAGACGCAGCAGGTCAAGCGGCTTGCGTACGCCATCTTCGACGACGTGAAGAATCGATTCCTGATCGGCGTCTTTTGCTTTGACTTGCGCTGCGCGTTCCTGCGTACGCTTCTCGCGATAGAGCACGTAGGCGCGGGCGACTTCATGCTCGCCCGAGCGCATCAGCGCGAGTTCGACCTGATCCTGAATTTCTTCGATATGAATCGCGCCGCCTTCGGGCTTGACGCGCATCAGCGCACCCATCACGGCATCCGTCAATTGTTGCGTTAACTCACGGGCGCGGGCCGAAGCGGCGCTCTGGTTGCCGTGCGCGGCCAGATAGGCCTTGGTCATGGCCACGGTGATCTTTGACGGCACAAAGCCGACCACCGAGCCATTGCGACGGATCACTTTGTAGAGCGAAGCGCGACCCGATTCCGGGATGGCGGCTGAACTCCCGGCAACTAAACCAAGTACGGCAGGATTCAAAAGGGGGCCACCGGTCTTGCCGGATACGGACTCGAGCATGTATGCATCTCCAAAAAAACTGTTCTAACTATTTATTCTGTGTATCTGTGCAGGCTTCGAAGGCGTGCGAATAGGTGGCACTTGCGCAATGGCCACGGCTGGCTCGGTCGAAACGGCTGGTCGATAGTTTCATTTCAATGTGCTCACCCTCGTGGCGCTCCTCTGCTGGGTCTCCCAACCCCGTACCTTGCCTTATCCGGCGTCTGTGACATCGCCGACGTATGTCACGTCTTTTCGCTTTCGCTCAATCTCATGTGCATCGCTGTTTTATGCCGTCACACCGCCAGCGCAGTGCCTGAAAATGGGTGACACAAACAAATAAATTGAGGGAAGGTGCGAAGGATACGACCAACAATATCTTGTGGTCAAGCGACTTCTGAACCACAACATATTGGGGTTGTTGCAGCAATTTCACGCTTTAATTCAGATCGGATTGGTGGACGCCTTATACAATGAGGCTCTGGCGCGGGGTCAGCAAAAACACCCACAGCTTTTGACAGCTTTTGCCTGAGTTGTCCACAGACTTATTCTCTTTATTCTTGATGGACGCGGCGAAAAAGTTGTTGTCCGGCGACAACGACCGCGCTTTCTCCGCGTTGCAGGCGCACCGTAAACTTCCCCGTCAGGCTGCCAAATGCGGGTAGCACCAGTCCGTGTGCGTGTTGCCAAAAGCAGGGCAGGGTGATGCCTTCGCGGGCGGTTTGCACGCGCAGCGCAGGGTGGAGGTGGCCCGCCAGTTCGAAGCCGTCGCCGTGCGCGCCATTGGGCTCATGGCAGCACCGGAAGGGTCCTAGCGCATACGGTTCAGCCACCGCGTCTAAGCCCCACTCTACAGGCGCTTCGCCAGCATGACGATCATGGTTGCCACGCACCAGCACCATTTCCATGCCCCCGTGACGCGATCGGAAGGTTCTGAAATTGCGATCCAGCGCCTCGCTGTAGCTGCTTTCAGTGTGTACCAAATCACCCAGAATGACGAAGCGAGCCGCATTATGCGCAATTAACAAATGGGAAAGACGATCCAGATCGAAACAGGAGTGACCGCTTGGTACGGGAACGCCAGCCGCGCGAAAGCTGGCCGCCTTGCCGAGGTGCACATCGGCGACGAACAGCGTGCGCTCTCGCGGCCAGAACAGGGCATGTTCGGGCAAACAGGTCAACTGCTCGCCGTGGGTTTCGATTAGCAAGCGGCTAGCGCCTTTCGCAACAGTGGCAAAATTTTCGCGGGCGCTGTTTGCAGCACCTCAACCGTCGGTGTTTGGTGCCATTTCGCGCAGCGATTCAGTGCAACCGCAAGGTCATTTGCCAGCGATTCAGTTGGGGCAACACCCGCCTCAAGATGTAAGGCACGGACCTCGAAAATTTCGTCGGCGCGATGGGCCTTCGCATCGACTCGTCCCACGAGCGTGCCGCGCACCAGAATCGGTAGCGCGAAGTAACCAAATTTGCGTTTCGCTTCCGGCGTGTAGCACTCAATGCGATAGTCAAAATCGAACATTCTGAGCGCACGTTCGCGATCCCACACCAGTGGATCGAATGGTGACAGCAGCGTGCAATACGTGGGGCGCAGACTATTGCTTTGCGCTGCCTTCAATAAGCTGGCGTGATCAGGATGCACGTACGCTGGCCACGGCCAATCGACGACTCGCATGCGCAGCAACTCCCCGGTTTCAACCAATGAATCCGGATGCGGACGCGGTGCCTTGCCTGCGTGGCGAAAGTAATCCCCGATCCAGCGCGCGGGCGCCAGCCCCATCGCTTTCACCGCAGCCAGCGTCCATTCCCGGTCAACCGCCTCGCGGTTCGGCACCCTATCGTCATCAAGCAAATGTGGCGGCAACACCCGATCTCGCACGTCATAGACGCGATGAAAATTCTGGCGACGTTTGACCATGAGTTCACCGGCGGTGAACAGTGTTTCGAGGCGCCGTTTGTCTGGCTTCCAGTCCCACCAGCCACTGCCCTTGCGACCATCGACATGGTCAAAATCTGTGGCGCGCACAGGGCCGTATTCGCGCACATGCTCTACGAGTTCAAGATGCGCGTGTGGCTCGTTCGCCAGACTCAATGCACTGGACTCCGATCCCGCCGCTTCCAGATGCAGCATCTGCCGTCGGTAGTTGGGATAGTCCTCAATCGGTAGAAAACAGGCCGCGTGCGACCAGTATTCAAACAGCGCGCCTTCGGTCAACAATTCATCAAGCCAGCGCGGAGAATAGTCGCCGAGACGGCTCCACAGCACCAGATACGGGCTTCGCGCCACGACATGAATGGTGTCGATCTGGAGCACATTCATGCTGCGGATCGTGGCCAGCACGTCGGCTTTCTTCGCGCGTCGCTTTGGCGGCGTCAGCAGACCCATTGCGGCGAGCTGCAACGCGCGCGCTTGAGCTAACGTGAGCTGAATTTCTGAAGCGTTTTTGGACACGGTTTTTGTGGCATAGGATCAGTTCAGCAAGGCCGCTTCATACAATAGTCAACTACCCCACATTTTGCCCGTCAGCCGCTTATGTCTATCAAGTCCGACCACTGGATTCGCCGTATGGCCGAATCGACTCAAATGATTGAGCCCTTCGAGC
>JAYVPF010000149.1:0-23474 GCA_043757535.1 Burkholderiales bacterium | reverse complement strand
CAGTTCGAGTTGTAGTTGCATCGACTGGGCCGCCTCGCCGATCAAGCGCTTGGTCATCGCAGCAATGTGACCGATCAACAGCAACGCCTCCAGTCGTCTCTGCCCATGGCTGAGCGAGCGCGTCAATCCGAGTCCCGGCCGCTCGTTCTTGGTATCGCGAAAGCTCTGCTCGATGCTCATGCGCTGTGTATAGAGCGACACAATGGTCTCCGAACTCAAGTGCGTAAGGCCTATCGAGCACACCCCCGTGAGCCAGCGTGCCGCAAGTGTGCGATTCACATCAAGATGTTCAGCGGCAAACGAGGCGCTGCCCAAGAGCCAATCCACCGCTTTGACCCGGAGGCGCAGCGTGGTCTTCGAGCCCGAACCGAGCGCCAGCTGCGTCAGCGCGAGCGCTTGACCGTTCACCGCAGAGCTGCACAGATCAACCAGTCGCTACCAGCGGGTCTGATGCATGACGCCTTTGCAATCGGCAAGCACTCGCGACACAATCGTCATTGTTCGCATGGCTTGTTTCTCCTTGAAAGTTTGGTCACTCACAAGGAAAAAGATCAACGCCATGCGAGCCACCCGCTCAACACAGTCACACACACGAGTGCTATTTGCTCGAACTCTCCGCCTTAAACCATTGAATAGAAAAAACTATTCGTGGGGCAACCTCAGGGCCAGCCTCACATAAGTCAAATTCATTTTTCAGGGTAACGTACCCTTTATCTCGTACGCGATGATCGGTACAGTGCCTTGTCTGAGTCGCACAATCCTCACACGACGCAGGCGCCGCTCATCCCGCGAACGCTGGCGAAACCAGCGTCTTCCTTGCGCACACCACTTATCCCTGAACTCGTTGCCTACTAAGTAGATTTGCTGATCGACGTTTTCCTGTCGCGGCATCGAACTCGTGCTCAACTTTCTCGCAATCGTCAGTTTGCGCCTGCTGATCTTGTTTGCCCCCCACCGGAATGTGTTGGACTTGAATTTATTTGCACTTCGCATCGGCACAATGCTGGTGCTGGATCGGCGTTCTTCAACACTTGCGCGCCCTTTGCCCGTCCCTGTTCTGCAGCAGCTCAGCCAGCGCGGCAGTGATAGGCTGCCCGCTGCTGCGTTCGATAAACAGCCACTGCCCTGCTGGGTTCACTTCGAGGAAGACATGGCTACCGTCGGGCCTGCGTCGCATGTCGATCGCGCCGTAAACCAAGCCCAACCGGTTCATCAGCGCGAACAGCTTGGCTTCCACGTCAGTCGGCAGCATGGTCGGCTCAATGCGCGCCTGACCAATGTCCATACGGAAGTCGACCTTGTAGCTCGTGTCTTGAGAGTGGATCGCGGCAGGGAAAATTTTGTCGGCGACCACCGTGATGCGTAGATCGACATCAGCCTCGATGTAACTCTGAAAAATGACCGGCGCATATTTCACGTTTTCCAGCTGAGCCAGCTCTTCTTCGCGCAGCAGCCGGGTCTCGCGCCAATCGGTCTCGGTGGCGGAGAATGCCTTGTAGATCACCCTACCCACCCCTTGGCGCTGAACGAACTCGCGCGCCGCCTGGGCACAGTTGGTGATCAGCGTTCGCGGCACCTCCAACCCAAGGCGCGCGGCCAACTGCAGCTGATAGGCCTTGCGTCCGGCCACCACGTCGCGCATCGGCTCGTTGATCCAGAACGCATCCAGCGATTGCCATAGCCCTGACAACGCCTCGGCACTCTCACTAAGCGCGAAATTCTGGTGCCCTGGTCGACCCACCGCGCCCTCCACGCTGGGATGCTGCGGTCGACGCCACCACACGGCACCGCAATCGTCGAGATCAATTCCGGCGTCGTCACATCCGAACATGAAACGCTCTCCACCGGTGCCGTTGTAATGCATCGCTAGGCCTAGCTGCAGCGGGAAGCGCGAGAGATCAAGCAGCCGCGTCGCGGCACCGCGCCGCGACAGCTCGACCATCACTGACTGCGCGTGTTCATCGCGATGATGCGAGATGACCAGAATCACCGTGCGTCTTTCACATGCCCACGTAGCGCTGGTACTCGGCCATCAGTGTTTGGTACTCCTGATGCAGTGCGTCGGCCTGGGCGCGATCCGATTCGGTCAACTGGCCAGCGGCGTCGGCCTGGGCGTACTGGCCAAGCAGCGCTTCGGCCTCGCCGACCTGTTGCGCCAAAGCTTGCATCTCGGCCTGCGCCGACTGCGGGAACGACTGGGTCCAAGCCATAGAGTGGTGCGGTGTGGACAGCACGAAGGGCACGCCACCCCGCCCCCCCACACCCACACCGCCGAAGCCACCGCCCGGATTGATCACCGGGCCGGGGCCGGGCGGGTTGAACTGATCATTGCCAAAACCGGTGGCCACATCTGTGAACGGCGGCTTGTCGAGGAACGGGCTCTTCACGTCGTCGCGGAACTTCAGCGTCGGCGGGTTGTCCTCGCGAAACTTGATCGTTCCCTGGTCATCGTTAAATTTCAGCGTGGGCGGGTTGTCGTCACGGAACTTCATCGTGACGTTGTCGTCGCGGAACTTCAAAGTTGCAGGGTTATCTTCGACGAACTTCAATGTGCCCAAGTCTGCGTTGGGATTGGTGTCAAGCACCGGGCTCTTGACTACCTGCACACCCAGACCCGCACGATCCCCGTCCAGACAGGCCTGCACGCGCTCGACCTGTCCGGCGGTGAACATGAACATACTGTCGTCATCGGTGTAGTCCATGTAGTTCATGAACATGTCGCCGTTCGGGTCGTTGTGGCAACTAATGTGTGGGAAGGCGGGTTTCCCAAAATTGTGGTCGGCCTGGTTGGGTGTGTCGGCGATGAAGTCGTCGCCATTGCAGCCACCGCCGTCGTCGCCCCAGATGTGGCGCAGATTCAACCAGTGGCCGATCTCATGGGTCGCGCTGCGACCAAGGTTAAACGGCGCGGCGGCAGTGCCGGTGGTGCCGAACGCGCTGTGCAGGATCACCACGCCGTCGGTGGCAGCGTTGCCACCGGGGAACTGCGCATAACCCAACAAGTTGTTGCCGAGCTGGCAGACCCAGATGTTGAGGTACTTGTCGCGAGGCCAAGCATTAGCGCCGCCAGTGGCGGCATGCTTTACACCGTCATCGGAGTCGAGGAACGAGTCCTTGGTGGTCAGAGTGTGGGTGATACCCGTGCTGGGATTGCCAGTCGGGTCTTTGTCAGTCAATGCGAACTCGATGCGGGCGTCCGCAGCCAGCGCCTTGAACGGGGCCGGGATTTTGTTCAGATCACCGTTGGTCTTGCGGAAGTCGCGGTTGAGCACATCGATCTGGCTCTTGATCTGCGCGTCCGAGATGTCTTGCGCCGGAATCTTGTGCACTACATGCACGACCACTGGAATGCGTGTGACGCTGGCTCGCGCAACCATGCTGCGACGCATGCGGAACTCGAAATGGTGGTTCTCGCTCACGATGCGCAAGCGCTGGTATTCGGGGTCGCTGCGCATCAGGCGCTCGTGCACTTGCATCGTTCCGCAGGTGCGAATCGTGGGTGGGGCGGGAATGGGAGTGGAAGTGGAAGTGGAAGCGGTGTCGGATGTCGCCATGATGGTCTCCTTGGGTCGTGAGTCAGCTAAGCGTCAAACGGTTGTCGCTGAGTTCGGCGACGGTACTTGGCAGGTGGCTGACGCCATCCACATGCAAGCGGCCCTGAGCATCAAGCTGCCAGCGGCTGTCGGTTTTCGTACTGCGATCAGTGGGGCCACTGCCGCGTAGCAGTGCGCTGCCGTCTTCCTGCAGCGTGAAGCCATCGCGCCCACGTGCCGGCGGCAGAGGCGTGCCTTCGCGGCGGTATACCGCCGCACCGCCCGCCTCCTCTTCGGGCACGCGCCACCAAGTGCCGAGCAGGGCGCGTCGTTGTGTCTCGATGTCGTTCATTAAGCCTCCCTTCCGAAGCGGATTTTGTATTTCTGACAATTCCCACATATTGAAAAAATGGGTGTCCTTTCCCCGTAAAGTCGATGCGAGAAGTGGGTCGGGCTTGAAAATATTTACACATTGCAACGCATCAGGCCGCGTCGATAAAATTGCCCAATACTCCTTTTCGACCAATCGCCTTCATGAATAAATCGGGATGACATTGAATTGTCACTAGGCGTTTGCAAAGTACCGCCTCTTAATCTCATACTCCCCACCCGACCGAAATTGCCCCGGCACCCACTTTTTCCAGTCTTCAAACAAGTCCTGCGGTTTCCACGTATCAATCGCCGCTGTGCCGAATTGGTCGATGTGCCGTTTCACTGATTCGCGGAAACGGTGGTGCGCAAAGATACGCATGAATTCGCCGAAGTAGATGTCTGCGACGCGTTTATCGCCGCGAATCAGCACCATGTTTTCGTCGTTGGTGTCGACGCTAGCCGGACTGAAGTTCGCAGACCCGGTCAGCGTGACCGGCTTGTTTCCCAGCGGGTCAATCAGCATGAACTTGGTGTGCACCCAGTTCACGTTGACGCCAATCGGCGCGGACTCCTTGCGCCAGCCGTCGATCCAGTCCACGAAGATGTTGTTACCTAGCGCCATGCCGATATTCGGTAAGCGGCGGATTCGCTCGATATCGGCGATGGCAGCAGCGCGTGAATCGGGTGTACCGCCATTGACGTATTTGTCCAGCAATGCAAATCGCAGAATGCCATCGTTCTTGTCGAACACCGGTCGGAAATCCTTGACGATGCCGAATGGAAAAGTCATAAACAGCGGTTTTGCAGTGCTCGCCAGATTGATCCACCAGTCGAACGCGCCACGACCGCGATGCGGTGAAAATATTTGCGTCAGCGCGACCGTTTGATCCGCGGGCGGAATCACATTCTGTGCCTCCGTCCAGCCCTTAATATCATCCGACGATGGGTCGCCTTTCAGCTCGGTCCAGTAAGCTAGAAACTGCCGTGCCAATGTGCGGTCGTGGATGGCATGCCCGACGTTTAGTTGACCGAATAGGGCATTGCGACTGATGTTGGTAGAGCCCGTCCACACCGCGATAGGGTTGCCGTTCTCGCTCAGCACTAGGAACTTGTTGTGCATCAGTTTTGCGTTTACGCGCGCGGTGCAGAGCCCCCTGATTTGGGCTTTCGCAATAGCCTCATCGTTCTTGGTGCCAGTCTCGTCGGGCAGGTCGTGATAGATGATCTGTACGTCGGCACCTTTGTCCTTTGCGGCCTTGAACGCAGCGAGAACTTCCGGCCAACGCAGCTCATAGATCGCAGCATGAAGGCTGAAGCTGCTGTCCTTCGCTCTTGCGATGAAGTTGAGCAGACCGGGAAGTAGATCGCGCGCCAACCAGGCGTAGGCGGGCGCACCCGCCTGATCGAGCGTGAGACCGGGGAAGCGTTTGCTGAATGCCTGCGAGGCGATCACGCCGCGATTAAAATGCACATCGTGCGTGGCACCTGCCAGTGGCTCGGTGTTGATGCTGACGATGGTCGCTGCCTTTCCCGTCAATGCGCCCGGCGTGCCATACATCGGGATCACGCGATAACGGTATAGATATCCCGGCTTGGCGGAATAGTCTGCCCACTGGAAGGACTGAAACGGGTGCTCATGGCTGTTCGCATCTTCGATGCCGGTAGAAGGACGGATGCTCGGAAAAGTCTTGTTACCGCGCAGCCAGATAGTCTCGCCTTCGGTGAGGTCAGTACGCTGGATGGCAAAGCCCATCAAGCCTTTCGCGTCGGCCTCCCTCATGTCGAACGCGAGGAACACCACATAGGTGCCGCTTATGGCGCGAACCGTCACGAGCCCGGAAACTTTCTTGCGCATACCACCTCTCCCTGAATGGGTTACGTGCTGATCCGCTTGCATATTCAGCGGCTTTCTGTGAGGGCGATGAACCTGTGTTTGCCTTTGTTACAGTTCATATCATGCGCTTGTAGTTTTTGTTTGTCACCTACCTGAGTGGGTAGGATTTGCTTTGGTGTGAGAAAAATTTGGTAGATTTTGTGCAATGCCGCCGCTTCAATTCGGGTTCCACGCGTCACAACAATCCACCTGAAGTACAGTTGCAGCTTCCGCCCCACCACTTCGCCAAGACGCCAGCCATGACTCATCCTTTTTTAGTTGCTAGAACGACTGACCTCAACACCGATGTCAGCTTGTTACCAAAGCTCGCCAATCGTCACGGCCTGATCACGGGTGCGACGGGCACGGGGAAGACAGTGAGTCTGCAAGTGCTGGCGGAGGGCTTTTCGCGATTGGGCGTGCCGGTGTTCATGGCGGACGTGAAAGGTGATTTGACCGGACTGTCGCAAACCGGCGGCGGCAATCAACGGGTGATAGATCGTGTCGCTATGCTGAAGCTGACGGCCTTCACCAATGAGCAATTTCCGGTGGCCTGTTGGGATGTTTTTGGCGAGCAGGGGCATCCGTTGCGGACGACGATTGCGGAGATGGGGCCGCTCCTGCTGTCGCGCATTCTGAATTTAAATGACACGCAGAGCGGCGTGCTCACGGCCGTATTCAAGATCGCCGATGACAAAGGTTTGTTGCTGCTCGACCTGAAAGATTTGCGCGCGATGCTGGCCCACGCGGGTGAGAACGCGAAGGAGTACATGCTCAACTACGGCAATATCTCCGGTGCCAGCATTGGTGCAATTCAGCGCGGCGTACTGACGCTGGAATCGCAGGGCGGAGAGAAATTTTTTGGCGAGCCAGCGCTTAATTTGTCAGACTTGATGCAGACGGTCGATGGCAAGGGCGTCGTCAATATTTTGGCGGCAGACAAGCTCCTGAATAACCCGCGTATTTACGCCACGTTTTTACTGTGGTTGCTGTCCGAATTATTTGAGTCGTTGCCGGAGGTGGGCGACCCGGAGCAACCAAAGCTGGTGTTCTTTTTTGATGAAGCGCATTTGTTGTTCAATGAAGCGCCGCCTGAGTTGCGCTCACGTATTGAGCAAGTCGTTCGCCTGGTGCGGTCGAAGGGCGTGGGCGTTTATTTCGTGACGCAGAATCCACTTGACGTGCCCGATGTGGTGCTCGGCCAGCTCGGCAATCGCATTCAGCATGCGCTGCGCGCCTATACGCCGCGCGATGCAGAAGCCGTGCGAACGGCGGCGTCCACCTTTCGTCCGAATCCGAAAATCAACACGGAACAGGCGATCACCGAACTTGCGACCGGTGAGGCGCTGATTTCATTTCTGGATGACAAAGGTCGTCCCAACCCGGTCGAGCGCTGCTGGGTGATTCCGCCGTCGTCGCGCATCGGGCCCGTCACATCTGACGAGCGCGCGGTGCTGATCAAAACGTCATTGGTTGCGGGTATTTACGACACCACAGCAGAGCGTGAAAGCGCTTACGAAAAACTCACAGGCCGCGTAACCGCCCGCATGGCAACGACCGACAAAGTAGCGACGCCGGATGCGCCCGTCGCAGCACCGGACGTCAAAGAAGAAGGCGGATTTTTCAGCAAAATCGGCGGCATGATTGGCGACGTGATGGAGAGCAAAAATACGCCGCATGGTCGCCAAACCATCGGCGACGCGGCGCTCAAATCTGCGGCGCGCGCGGTCGGATCAGAGGTCGGTCGCCGCGTCATTCGCGGCGTGCTGGGATCTATATTTGGCGGCAAACGCTAGTGGCGTGTAGCGCGAATCCTTACTAGCCAGCTGACTCAGAAAAACGACGACCCACAGGCCTGTCATGTTGAGCGGAGTGAAACATCGCGTGGCGTGGCGATGATGTCCGTGCGGACTGCAATAAGCCCACAGTGATCCTTCGCCGTGCTCAGGATGACAAAAATTTACCTGAGTCACCCTGTCGATCAGGATGCGATTTGCAGCACCTGCGAAGCTACTGTAATCCGCAAAAAACAACCCCTTCGTCGGTCCACGCCAACCGATTGACCATATCCTGATGTTGCGTGAGGCTCGTGCTGAAGCGATGGTTGCCGTCGTCCACGTAGCGTGGCAAGCCCTTAAAGGCACGATAAATCGGGATCGTGTCCGCAGGGCAAGTGCCCGCCGCTGACTTGGGAATCGCGTAGCCTTCAACACCTTCCAGAAAGGGTTTTCCATCTAGCGTGGCGTTGGTCGGATTGAGGCTCGTGAGCACGGTTTGATCACTAGGCTCCACGGTGAAAAAGTGGCTGCCGCGCGCGCCCGCTTTTGCGATCTTGGCGAAAAAGTGACGCTCAAGCGGCAGCGTGTCGACGTTGGCCGCGCGGTACATTTTGATCTCGCGACCGGTTCGCGCGAACGAAGCGACGGCGTCGAGCGCAGTCCTGTCGCCATCGCGCCCGGTGAGGAAGTAGTAGTCAAACACAGCGTTGTAATACTCGGTAAGCGTCACGCCGACTTTATTGCCTAAGGGCAAAATCTCAATTGCCTTGGCGTTGCTCGATACCGCGCATGAAGCATTGAACTGATTGAATACGTAGGCCGTCTCTTGCCCCGAGCCAGCGAACTGGTTGCGACTGACTGTCACCTGCAGCGTGTGGCTATCGAGGAACGTCGGCACGATCACCAGACCGGAGATCACTGCGCGCGAAGCCGAGGTGAAACCCGTGCCCTGCACGGTGATCGTCGTGGCGACCGAGTCATCTCCCAAAATCTTCGGCGATACAGCGGTGACCGTGAGCGGCTCAGCAATCGAATTAAATGAGGCGACGAATTCCGGAATCGCTGCTCCCACTGTGGTGGCGAGCGTGGCGGCGGTGCCACCCACCGTGCCCGACCAACCGCTAAAAACGGCGCTGCCTGTGGTTGTGGCAAGCGAGACGCCCAACGCCGAGCCGTAGCGCACCCACGGGCTCGAATCGGACAGCGTCACCGTGCCCGCGCAACTCGGTATCACCTGCTTGAACGGTGCCAGTTCGCGGTGCGCGCGAATGGTGACGGCGCGGGTGCCGCTGCTCGGCATTGCGACATCGCCCGCGCCCACCGTGTCAAATCCGTCGTAGCTGTCGAGAATGTGGCGGATGCTGGAGCCGATCAGTTGCGGCGTCGCCATTTCGTATTTCCAGATGCCTGCCGTCGAGCGCGAGATGCGCGGCGCAATTGAGGTGCTCGCAGCCGCTCCCGGTGGCGTGATCTTCACACTGATGCCGTCAAGAATGCCGTCGCCGACTGCGTTCACCAGAATCGCGTTGCCGTTGTGAAAGGCCGCGCCGACCGTTTGTTGTGTAAGCGTGCCTGACAGTAAAAGCGAAATATTCGGAATGATGCCCGCACCGCCGGCGGACGCAAAGGCCGCGCCCCATGTGAAATAGTGCAGGTAACCCGCACTCGGTGCGGCGCGCAAATCGAAGGAACTGAATTGCGGGTAGAGCGACGCGGTACCCGGCCACGGCGCCGATTTGGGCACAACCGTTGAAGTGCCACCCGCAGACGCGGTGGGCGTGCCGACCACGTCAATCAGACGTGCGAAATTGGCCGTGAGCACGGTCGACGATGGCGCAGTGCTCGGGCTGCCGAGTGAGCCGTCACCTGCGCTGACCTGCCAGGTGAGTTGCGGGGAGGGCGACGCGCCCGCATCATGGCTCCAGCGAGCAAACGCAAATTGAAAACCGCCTTTGCTCTGCAGCGCTACCGCATTGGCCCACACCCGGTGCACGCTGCCCACGGGCCAGTCAAAGCTGGCGGGCGTGGTGACGGTGACGCCGTCCACCACCACCTGCAAACCGGACGGATTGGTGTGCACGGTAGTGCGTGTCGGCGCGCTACCGTAGAGTCGCCGCAAGGCGTCAATATCAGCGGGCGAATAAGTGGCGTTACCCGCAACGTCGATGCCCGCCGGTTTGGTCTCGAGCGTCACCCGATCTGCAAACGCCGGGAAGCTCGTACGGAAGTAATGCATGATCGAGTTGTAGTCGTAGCCGCCGACTGTTCGCGAACCGAAAATCGCCTGATTGTTGCTGCGCTTGCCAGGATCCATGCGGTTTAATTTCAGATCGACAAACGCGTTGGCGTTGGCGTCCTGCTGCACATGCCACAAGCCCATCGCGTGCCCCATCTCATGCACGAACGTGGACACCCCGCACTCCGGGTCACCCGTAATTTGCTGACGGCCACCGATACGGCCGACGCTGCTGGCGCACGCGCCAGTATTGGTCGCAGTCGCGTTGAAGCTGACGTAGTCGGACTGTCCTGCGCGGGGCACCCATTGCAAAACACCTGCCATCACGCGATTGACCTCTGCTACCGCGCTTGCGATGTTGGTCGCGTTGCCCGCGTCAACGAGGTAGGGTACTTCTATCAGTCCGCTGCTACCGCGCAGCCACAGCTCAGTGGCGGTATCGACAGTGAGCGCTTTGCGCGCGTCGATCATCTGCAGATGTCCGCTCTCCACCGCGAGCCGCCATTCGCGCACTTGCGCTTTTGGCCCGATGATGATGTCACCCTCGGTGACGGCGAAATCGCCCTCCTCAATGTAGTCAACCCATTGGCCGCGCCAGAGCGTGCGGAAGCGCTCGGTTTCGGCGTTAGCCAGCGGCGTGGAGAGTAGCGATGCTGCAATCAGACACGGGGCGATGAGCGCGAAGAAGCGGGAATGCATGACTACCTTTGTGGGTAAGTTTCAACGATACATGATTGGATTAGCGACTCGCAGCGGGCGGAGTGTGGCGCGCGCTGAAGGACATATTAGCAAGTCAACTAAATATGTCCTATCGCAACCGGTATGGCTCCCTCTCCCTAAGGGAGAGGGAGCCTGCCGAACCGGTCATATTTGGTTGACTCAGTAATAATACGGCGAGCTTACGTGCCATGTCGGCGATACATCGGCACCTGATGAGCAAGGTGCCTCAGGACTACTGATTTTTTTGACGTCGTCCTCGGCGCTAGCCAGGGATACAGACCATGGCGCGCTATGAGACCTGCCGTCGCGATTGTGTTCGCACCCTTTTGGATTCCCGCTTGCGGCGAGAACGACGACAAGCGGACGCATCCTGCCAATCAGGATTCGGCAGCAACAACGCCTGTGTTACTGCAACCCGCAAAATACCACGCCGTCGTCGATCCAACCCAATGAATTCACCATGTTTTGATGTTGCGCTAGGGTCACGCTGAAACGGTGATTGCCGTCGTCGATGTAGCGCGGCTCGCCTTTGAAAGCGCGATAGATTGGGACGGTGCTGACGGGGCACGTGTTGGTCGCCGTTTTCGGAATGGCATAGCCCTCAACACCTTCCAAAAAAGGCTTGGCGTTAACTTGTGCATTCGTTGGATTTAAGCTCCTGAGCAACGTTTGATCACCTGCCGACACGGTGAAAAAATGCGAGCCGCGTGTAGCGCCTTTCGCGACGTTCGCAAAGAAGTGACGCTCCAGTGGTGCCGTCTTCAGATTGGGCCGCGCAAACACGCGGATTTCATTGCCGGTGCGGGCCCATGCTGGCACGGCGTCCAGCGCGGCTTTGTCGCCGTCGCGACCGGTGACAAAGTAGTAATCGAGCGCTGCGTTGTAGTACTCGGTGAGCGTCATGCTGACCTTCTGGCCTGCGGGCAGCACATCAAGTGCGACCGAGTTGCTGTTGACCGGACAGCCAACGGCGAGCGCGTTGTAGACGTACACCGGCAAACGCCCAACGAAGGGTAGCTGAGCCCGCGTTAGCACCATTCTGAGCGTGTTGCTGTCGATGAATTGCGGTGTCACCAGTACGCGATTGATCGATACCCGGGTTTCAGAAGTGAATCCAGTGCCCACCAACGTCAACGTTGAACTCGCTGCATCATCACCAAAATTGGGCGGCGTGATGCTGCTAAGCGTCAGCGGTGTGGCAACGCTGTTGAAGGTCGCGACGAACTCTGGCAGGGTGTCGCCGACCATCGTGCCGACGGTCGTTGCCGTCCCCGACACGGTACCCGTCCAACCAGTAAAAATCGTGGGGAACACCGGGTTGACCGTCGCTGTCAATGCCGCGCCGTGGCGCACGTAGGCGCTGGTGTCGCTCAACGTCACCGTGCCCGCGCAACCGGGAACGACCTGCTTGAACGGAGCCCACTCGCGATGCGCACGCAGCGTGACGATGCGCGTTCCGGACGTCGGCATCGTCACTTCGCCGGTCGTCGCGTTGTCAAGACCATCGATGCCATCGAGCACGTAGCGACCGACACCGCTGAATGATTGCGGCGAGGCAACGGTGTATTTCCAGGTGCCGGGCGTCGTCTTCGACACCAGTGGCGCGATGCGCGAGGTGGCCGTGCCAGCAGGCGGCGTGACAGTCACCCGCATGCCATCAGTCATGCCGTTCCCGGAGAGCGCGACGCCAATGGAATTGCCGCTAAAAAACGTAGCGCCAATCGTCTGCGCGGGCGAACCCACAAGCAACAGCGACGCGTCAGGCGCGAGGCCTTGTCCGCCGCCAAACAACAGTGCGAGCCCGCTCCAGCTGACGCTGCTTTGATACCCGGGTGCCGCGACAGCGCGAATGTCGAAGACGCTGTATTGCGGGAACAAGGTGCTGCTGCCCGGCCACGCTTTGGCGCGCGGCGTCACGCTGACCGTGCCCCCCGCTTCGGTTGCGGCGGTGGGCGTGATGTTCATCAACCGGACAAAGTTGGCGGTGAGCACGGTGGACATGATTGCGCTAGTTGGCGTTCCGAGTGTGCCATCGCCGTTAAGCACCTGCCAGGTCAGCTGTTCGGACGGTGTGCTGCTTGCGTCGTGGCTCCAGCGGCCAAAACCCATCGGATAACCGTCAAGCGTCTGCAGCCCGGACGGCACCCACAATCGATGCACGCTGCCGATGGGCCAGCTATAGCGGACAGGCGTGGTAACCAGAATGCCATCAACGTAGACCTGCAGTCCCACTGGATGGCTGACGATGGTAGTCAATGGGGGGGTCGCGCCGTACAAGCGATTTAATGCGTCCACATCGGCGGCCGAGTACGTGGGCGGGTAGCCGATGTCGATGCCCGGCGGCTTGGTCTCGGTCGTCGTCGGATCGGGGTAGGCGTTGAAGCCAAAATGCCCGTAATGCATGATCGAAGCGTAGTCGTAACCGTTGATGGTGCGCGAGTAAAACGTCTGGTCGCTTTGTGAGCGAAATTGCGGTGCGATGCGACTTAATCGGGTGTCGATAAACGGCGTGGCGTCGACATCTTGCTGAACGTGCAGCAGCCCCATCGCGTGACCCATCTCGTGAATCAATATGCCAGCGTCGCAGGTCGGATCGCCAATGACGGTTTGCCGGCCGCCCGAGCGGCCCAGCGCACTCGCGCAGGAGCCCAACCCCGTCGACACCAGATTGAAGGCGACGTGGTCCACCTGCGCGCCGCGCGGCACCCATTGAACGGCACCTTTGAGCGCACGGTTGACCTCGGTAATAGCGGCGTTGATGATCGTCTCATTACCGCCCTCGATCACGTAGGGCACCTCAGCTACCCCAGATGCCGCACGCGTCCACAATCCGAGATCGGAATCGACGGTGAGTGCCTTCGCGCTTTCGGCAGTGGGTGATGTCAGCGCGAACTCAGCGGCGACGCGCTCGCGGCGAACGGCCTCCTTGTGTGCGATGATGATGTCGCCCTGTGTGATGGCGTAGTCGCCTTGTTCAACGTAGTCGACCCATTGGCCGCGCCACAGCGTGCGCAAGCGCTCGCCGCCTGAGGCGGTGGCGTCACCCCACGCCGATGCGCCAACGGAGAGCACGCAGCCTGAGAGCAGCAACGCGCGGAGCGAGGATTGGAGAGACAGCATGGAGCGAGAATCCAGAGCTATGACAATAGCATCCTAACATCAACAGCCGTGTTCGCGCGAAGGTTGCGATGCATGGCGGTTAAGCAAGCGCGAGGTACGTCGGTGATGAACGGCTTATCGCTACAAATTCCATTATATAAGGGCTGCAGAAGCATTTTGTCTATTATCGACTTTTGCATTTTTATCGTTCTAGGCTGCGATACAGCGTTATTTCAATAAAAAGCTGAATAGAAAATCCGACGCGCATTGGTCACTCATGCACGCTGCTGAAATACCAGGCGGAACCGCTTTGCACGGCCTGCATCGAATCCTTCAAGTCACCCTCATTCTCTGCCATCGCCATGTCCTACATCGGTCACGCTCTTCACGTTCTCGCCGCGCTCTTTTTTGCGATTCACGCAGTGCGCGCCGGTCGCCCGATGTATTGGTTGTTCATTCGCCGCTCGTTCCCATTTCCGGGAACCGTTGCTTACTTCTTCGTCGGTTCATGGCAAACTTCGAGGTGCGATTCGCAATTATTTAGCTTGATCGCAGCACAACGCAGCTTGTTTGCGTAGAAAGAAAAACGTCATGTTGAAACTCTGGGGTCGCAAAAATTCTTCCAACGTCAAGAAGGTCATGTGGGCCTGCGCTGAGCTCGGCGTGCCGTACGAGCGCATTGACGCGGGGCTGCATTTCGGCATCACCACGACCGATGAATTCCGTGAAAAAAATCCCAATGGAATGATTCCAGTGATCGACGATGACGGTTTTATTTTGTGGGAATCGAATGCGATTTTGCGCTACCTGTGCGCCAAACATCCGAAGGTTCCGTTCTGGCCGGCTGACCCAAAAATTCGCGCCTCAGCTGACCGCTGGATGGACTGGCAATGCAGCACGCTCGGCCCGCCCATCGGCCCCGCATTCATGCAGCTCGTGCGCGCGCCGCAAGCGGAATGGGACATGCAAATGATCGCGACCAACGTTGCCAAAGCCGCGCAAAACTGGACGATCGCCGACCGGCAACTGGGCAAGACCAAGTGGCTGACCGGCGACGACTTCACGGTCGGGGACATCCCCGCCGCAATACTCGCCTACACCTGGTTTGAAATGCCTCTGGCCAGGGTCGGGCTTGAGCAGCATCGTGTGCCATTAGCGAATGTAGACCGCTGGTACGCGCAGTTGAACGCGATGCCAAATTTCCGTGAAATTGTGGCGATTGGGTTGACGTAATTCACGCGGACTGGGTGCTCGTAGTCTTCGTAGGGTGGGCAGCCCTCTGCCCACCAAACTGTATCTATTCCGAAAAACGTGGGCACGGGGTGCCCACCCTACCCGTACCCCGCTACACGCTACGCGGCTACACCGCCATCTAAAAAACCATCACCGCCGCTTCGCCCGCTTTTTCAATAAAGCGCATACGAACCTTGACCTGCACTTTGTCGCCCTTTTTGAGCTGTATCTGCACTTCGGAATTGCGTTCATGCCCACCATCGTCGTCGTGCGCGAGCAGCTTCGCTGCCGCTCCTTTTTTGCTCGTGGCCTGTGTAACAGCGAGCAAAGTGTCCGCCGTTCCGAATGTACGGAAGGTGTAGCTCCGGCTCGCGGGCGCGACGAACTGAAAATCAGCCTGCTGATTGGCAGCCAGTTTTAACGGTTGCGACTCGAACAGCGCCATCCGGGCCGGTGCGCCGCTCGGCAGCGGTGGATAAAACTTGCGCGCCCAGGTCTTGTCTCGCGGCGAAAGGCCGCCTTTGGGTGTGAGCCCATTTTTGTATTTGGCCGGTTTTAAAATCAGTCCCTTTTCGAACTGATAGTGCATCACCGAATTCGGATCCCACGATGAATTTTGCACTTCATCGGCGTTGATTTTTTCGATGATGTTTTGAAACGTCGTCTGGCGCGACCAGTTGTTGGGAGGTCCACCAAGCGAGGCGTACACGGCGGGCTCGTCCCAGACAATGCCGCCTTTCGGATTTTGGTGTTCGTGCGGGAAACCAATGGCGTGACCGATCTCATGAAGCGCAGTGCTGTGGCCATAGGGCGTGGTCAGATCCCAGCCGAACGTCATCGTGTACTCCGATGAATTGATCGTCAAATTATCGGTTCCGATGAACGACGACGAGCCTGCCGGAAGATCAAACGCGATGCGGATTTGCGCATTGGCGACCGAGCTGACTTCAGCGAAATTCAGACCAATACCCAGCGCTTTCCACTCCGCAAATGCCGCACGCACAGCGTCCTTCTGCGCTGCGGGCGCGCTCCAGTTTGTCGGAGTGCTGAAGAATGCATAGGTCAGCGTACTGCCGTTCAACCATTTGCTGGCGTTGAGTAGCAGCAGCCTGGCGCGCTTGTCGGCGACGCCTGCGGGCATTGCCCTGGGTGCGGACGTGCGCATCGTGCAGTAGTGCAAGGTGACACGATTGCCCAGATAACTGCCCGCATCGGCGGTAGGTGCTGTGGCAGACGTTTTTTTGCTTCCAGTAGCCATGACGATTCTCCTTCGATTGCTGGATCAAATAACCGACTGCGTCCGGCGGAATTCCGGACACACCAACTGCGGCGTTTGCGGGCCGCTCGCGACAAACTGCACACGCCTGATCGCCTCTGCAATGAGGCCTTCAAACGTAACCGACGGCGCGGATTTTTGGGCCGCACCCTGCCTGCCTTTTTTGCTTTTTTTGGCGCTGTCGTCAAGCGCTTTTTTGAGCGCCTCACACAACCCGTAAGTAAACGCGCCGTAGCTCACGGCACCATGCTGATATTCATAGGCTGATTGATTCTCGGTGCACGCTTCGAGCAAAATCGGCATGTATGGGCCCTTGTGGTCGTACGCTTCACGCCGCTTGTTGTACTGCTCGGCGTCATCACCGCGCAGCGCCTGACCACGGCCGATGCGGCGCAGCGTGCCGCTTTCGCCCAGCCGTGCTTCGACTTTGGTCTCGGTGCCAAGTAGTCCACTGGCGATAGCGTTAGCGTGGGTTTTGCTTGCTTTCAGTTTGCCTTTTTTTCCACTTTGCTGCGCTTGTTCGGCGGCTTGCATGCTCTCTTTGCGCTCGTTGCCCTGCCGCATCAATTGCTCTCTGGGCAGCCACATCTGGGTATCACGATCCCAGCGCAGCGCCCGATGACGAATGTCGTCGGGTATGCCAATGCCGCGCGCGTTTGACGCGCCCGCCGCCGATCCCAGACCACGCTGCATTCCGCCTGCGTGGCAACAATCAAACATCGCTACGAACTTTGCACCGTACGGCAATTGGCTGTAGAGTGCGGCAAATTCGTCGTCGAAGATGGCGTTGCCTTGTTGCCAGTTAAAGTCGTACGGCACCAGACATTCATCGATGTGATCGACCTCCGCATCGCGCCCGTACGCGGGCACCTGTGCGCCATGCCCGGAGAAATAAAAGAACACCGTGTCGCCATCGCGGGTGTCGGCGAGCAGCCATTGCAGGCGCTCACGAATGGCCACCGCCGTCGCGCGCTCGTTCAGTGTCACGCGAATCGCGTCAGGCTCCACGCCCAGCTCTTGCAGCGTCTGGCTGACTCGAAACACATCGTTGACCGGACCCAGCAATTGATACTCTGGATTGGCGTATTCGGCGATGCCCACCAACAGCGCACGCAGTTTCGGGCGGGCCAATTCGGCGCGGGTCTTGGCGGCAACAGCCTGCAGCGCTTTCGCGTTTTTTGCGCTTTTCGCGCCAACGGAGCGCGCAGCGCCGATTGCCTGATCCATCTGCCGTGCGCCCGGAAATTCGCCGGTCATCAGTGGACGCCACAGGTCTTGGCGCGCCTGATCGTGTCCAAAATAGTCCTCGGGGAAATGGCTCAGCGGGAGTTGCAGAAATGGCGTTCGCACTTCGACAAACTTCGGCACCTCACCCACCGGCGGCACCGCAAATTCGCGCGTGAAGACGAGATCATTTTCGTTGAACAAATTCCACCAACGGGTCACCGATGGCGGCATCTCGACGCGACCCGCGAAAACGTCCGCCACCGCTGGGTGAGCGACCTGCGCGCCGAGGGTCACCAGCGCACCATTGAATGTGCCGAGCTTGCCACGGCTATCGACGTGACTGAGCGTGTCATACGCGACCAGCGTGCCCAGGCTATGCGCCATGATGACATCCGGATTCAGCGCACGAATTTCGGCGGCGAGCCTGGCGCGCAGTTTCACGCGCAGCGCATCAATCACGCTCCACTGCGCGACCATGCCCACCGTCCAGCGCGTCTTGTCAAACACGCCAAAAATGTCGCGCTCGCCGCTGTGGCCAGCCCAACTCTTGAGTAACTTCAACACCGCCGCGACATACACCGCCGACGACGTGCCCTCCGCCGCGAACAATTCATCGTAGGCAAATTGCGTGATAACGGGCGCGGCGGCAGGCTGCCATTCACGGGCGCGATCGGTAATCAATTGCACCCAATCGTCGCGCCAGCCTATGCGCTCCTCCTGATGGCCGATACCGTGAATGCAGAGTATTTTCATAGCGGGTTCTCCAGACGATGGCTGTGGCGAGAAGCAGTTCGAAGGAATGCTTCGTGAAAGCGTAACCATCGTCAAACGCCACATCACTACCTAGAGACGTAGGATCGCGGAAAATAGAGACACGGACGGAAGTATTGGGAAATTTTGCAGTATCAGCTTTTCGATGCAATGACGATTGCACAAGGTCTTACGGCTGTTTTCTGTAAAAGTCGATAAACTATCTTATCGATGTA
Organism: Burkholderiales bacterium; assembly: GCA_043757535.1. Classification (GTDB taxonomy): domain Bacteria; phylum Pseudomonadota; class Gammaproteobacteria; order Burkholderiales; family Casimicrobiaceae; genus Casimicrobium. The sequence goes on along the minus strand of JAYVPF010000149.1, from coordinate 5,141 downwards.
TAGCCCCAATAAATGCTGACTTTCAGCAAAAAGCTGATCCTGTTACTACACTGCAAATCATGCACGCAAACTCAACCCAAACTCCACTCGAACAACCCTATCTCGACCTTCTAGAACAAGTGCGCTCGCAGGGCGCCGAGAAGGGCGACCGCACGGGCACCGGAACGCGATCCGTGTTCGGTGCCCAGATGCGCTTTGATCTGTCGCGCGGCTTCCCGTTGTTGACGACGAAGAAGGTTCACTGGAAAAGCATTGCCTATGAACTTTTGTGGTTTTTGCGCGGCGATGGCAACGCAAAGTGGTTGCAGGATCGCGGCGTCACCATCTGGAATGAATGGGCGAAACCGGATGGTGATCTAGGGCCCGTATACGGCGTCCAATGGCGCTCGTGGCCCAAACGTGACGAGGACGGCGGTGGCACGATTGACCAGATCGCCAACGTAGTTGACATGCTCAAACGCGACCCGAATTCGCGTCGCATCATCGTCTCGGCCTGGAACGTGGCGGACTTGCCGAAAATGGCGCTGTTGCCTTGTCACGCGTTTTTCCAGTTTTATGTTGCCGACCCAATTTCAGCGCGAGATCGGGCGCGCGCCAAGGAGGAAGGACTGGACGACACGTTGCCCAAACCGCGCCTGTCCTGCCAGCTCTATCAGCGCAGCGCAGATCTTTTCCTCGGCGTCCCGTTCAACATCGCGAGCTACGCGCTCCTCACCCACATGATCGCGCAGCAGTGTGATCTGGACGTGGGCGACTTCATCTGGACCGGCGGCGATTGTCACATTTACAGCAATCATTTTGAGCAGGTGGCGACGCAGTTATCTCGCGCGCCGATGCCGCCGCCCAAGCTCATCATCAAGCGTAAGCCTGCGACGATTTTTGAGTATGAATTTGAGGATTTTGAGATCACGGGGTATGAGAGTCATGCTGCGATTAAAGCGCCGGTGGCGGTTTAGCACATGTCTATTGTTGCCGTGATGGTGCATGTGGCTAATGTTGAAGCCGGACTGCTTTGGTATCAACAAGCTTTTCCATCAGCAAGGCGAAAGTCAATCCCCGAGCCGTTCTTTGAGTATCTTGATGTGAACGGCGTGAGTATCGAGATCGTTCCTGCCGATGAAAAAGTTTCGTCTGTCGCTGCGGGTTCAGTGGCGTATTGGTACGTCGAAGACTTGGATTCAGCGCTTAACCACATGCAATCCATCGGTGCGACGCTGTATCGCGGACCTCGAAATATTGAAGATGGCAAACGCATGTGTCAAGTGCGTGACCCATGGGGCAATTGCATTGGACTGCGCGGCTAAGTTCGAACCCAGTTCTCCACCTGCAACCCCGCGTACCCCACAAAGTCCCGCTGGTTGTTCGTCACCAGCGTCACATCCAGCGCTATCGCGTGCGCAGCGATCATGCGATCCAGAATATTCTTCCTGCGCTCAGGTGCGGAGGCCGTCAATCGCGCATAGCTGCGCGCGGCGTCATCATCAAACGGGAGCGATGCCACGCGTGCACTGAGCGCGCTCAGCACGCGTAGCTGTCGGGCACGCTCTCTAACGTCAAGCTCCACTCCAAGAAAGAGTTCGGCGTACGTGAGACTTGACATGACCGCGTCGCCTTCGTTCAAAGTCGCGAAACGCGCGCGCACGCTGGGTGGGTCGTGGCGCGTCAGATAGATGCAGAAATTGGTGTCCAGCATGTAGCGCATGGACTACTTTATTTTGGATGTCTTGACCGCTACCGCCTTCGCCTTAGCCACCGCAATTTTTTTCTCAGGCACAGCTTTGACGACGTAGGTCGCACGCGGCTCTTGAACTGAGAAACCGCCCGCGCCGACGCCTTCCCAATCGCGCTCGTCCTGCTCCTGCGGGTAACGCCCATCTTTCATGAAATCCGGTCCGAACTGCGCGAAGATATCCATCACGTCCGCCAACGATTTGCGTTCCACCGCACGTAGCACCAGCGTGTCGCCCTTGCGCTCGATAATCACGTCCTGCGAAGGCTCAAAAATCGCGAGATCCTTTGGGATGCGCACGGCGAGCGAATTGCCGCTTTTGAAAGCTTTGGTTTGCATGGGTGGCTCGCGATTTAGGTTCGTAAATAAGCGCTGTATACACAGTATATACTTTGTCGATTATGTCTGCGATCCAGCCAAAACCGCGCGCAACGGCTACCGACAAAAAAACCATTAACGCGGCGGAGAAGTTCTTCGCAGATCGCGGCTGGATGCCGTTCGCCTTTCAACGCGAAACGTGGGCTGCGCAGGCGGTGGGCAAGAGCGGGCTGATTAACGCGCCGACTGGGTTTGGCAAAACGTATGCGGCGTTTTGTGGATTGTGTGGAGAGCCGGAAACGGCGAGCGTATTACCCCCTCTTCCCTTGCGGGAGAGGGTTGGGGTGAGGGGTATGGTTCCACTCCAATCCAACTTGGCTGATGGAGCCACCGTCACCCTCTCCCCCAGCCCTCTCCCCTCAAGGGAGAGGGAGCCTGCATCCCCCCCCATCACCCTCCTCTGGATCACCCCGCTAAAAGCCCTCGCTGCCGACACCCTGCTTTCGCTCAAGGACGCAGCCGCCGCCATGCAGCCCACCTGGACCGTCGGGCTGCGCACCGGAGACGTGTCCACCAGCGAGCGCGCAAAGCAGGATCGCCGCTTGCCCACGGTGCTCGTCGCCACACCGGAATCGCTCGCGCTGATGCTGACCAAAGCGGATTGGCAGGCGCGGCTCGGCAGCTTAAATTGCATCGTGGTGGATGAGTGGCATGAGTTGTTGTCGTCGAAGCGCGGCGTGCTGCTGGAGCTGTGCCTCTCACGCGTTCGCGGTGCCAGAAATAAAGGCAGCAAGCCCCTACAAACTTGGGGCATGAGTGCGACGCTTGGCAACCTTGATGAGGCGATGCGCGTGCTGATCGGCCCGGACGCAGCGCTCGCAGGCGTTGGCGTGCTGATCAGCGGCAAGATCAAAAAGGACATCGTGATCGATTCGTTGATGCCGAAAACGATCGAGCGTTTTCCGTGGGGCGGGCATTTGGGTTTGCGGATGCTGCCCGAAGTGCTGGCGAAACTGGAGCAGTCGAAGAGCACGCTCATCTTCACCAACACGCGCTCGCAAACCGAGATTTGGTATCAGGCGCTGCTCGATGCCAAGCCCGAACTCGCGGGCCTGATCGCGCTGCATCACGGCTCGCTCGACAAGGCAACGCGCGCCTATGTGGAGGACGGCATCAAGAGTGGCGCGCTGTTGGCGGTGGTGTGTACCAGCTCGCTTGACCTCGGTGTCGACTTTCGTCCGGTGGAGCAGGTGTTGCAAATCGGCTCGCCCAAGGGCGTCGCGCGCCTATTGCAACGCGCGGGGCGCAGCGGGCATCAACCGGGTGCAAAAAGCCGCGTCACGGTCGTGCCAACGCATGCACTGGAGCTGGTGGAGGCCGCTGCCGCGCGACAGGCTGCCTATGCGGGGCACATCGAATCACGCACGCCGTTAGGACAAGGTCACAGCGGCGCAAAGTGGCGCTCGCTCGATGTGCTCACGCAACACATGGTGAGCTGTGCGCTTGGCGGGGGCTTCGATGCGGATGAATTGCGCGCTGAAGTTGAGCGCACGTTTTCGTACATGGCACTGACGGATGCCGAATGGACGTGGTGTCTGGATTTTGTGACGAAAGGCGGCGCATCACTCTCTGCGTATCCTGATTTTCATAAAGTGGTGATCGACGCGGAGACGGGACACTACGTTGTCACAGATCGCCGCATCGCAACACGCCACCGCGTAAACATCGGCACCATCGTGTCCGAGGCGTCCATCACCGTGCAGTTCCTCGGCGGCGCGCGGCTCGGGCATGTCGAGGAGGACTTCATCGCGCGTTTGAATCCGGGCGACGCCTTTATCTTCGCGGGTCGTGTGGTCGAGTTCATCCGCGTTCGCGAGATGACGGCATACGTGCGTCGGGCGGCGAAAAGGAAGAATCTCGTGCCGCGCTGGGCAGGCGGAAAAATGCCGCTGTCCACACAGCTCGCGGACGCAACCCGCGCGTTGATCGCCGAGGCAAAGCACGGCGTTTACTCAACGCCCGAGACCCAACTGTGCGCGCCACTATTCGCGCTGCAAGCCAGATTGTCAATGCTGCCGGACGACAAAGAATGGCTGATCGAATCGTTCAAAAGCAAAGAGGGATGGCACCTCTTCTTCTTCCCGTTTGAGGGTCGCTTGGTGCATCTCGGGTTGGCCACGCTGTTTAGCTATCGTATCGCCAAAAAACATCCCGAGTTGGGCAAGACTTTTTCCATCGCGATCAACGACTACGGCTTCGAATTACTCTCGCCTACCGAAGTCACGTTGAGTGCGAAGGAGCTGCGCGACCTGCTTGATTCAAGGAACGTTGAGGCTGACATCCTTGCCGGGCTCAACGCGGCAGAGCTAGGCAAACGCCAGTTTCGCGAGATCGCGCGAGTCGCTGGCCTCATCAATCAAGGCTACCCAGGTCAGAACAAATCGAGCAAGCAATTGCAGGCCTCGAGTGGGCTGTTGTTTGAAGTATTCACCACTTACGACAGCGAAAATTTGTTGCTGAAACAGGCTGTGCGCGAAGTACTGGAGCGGCAATTGGAAGCATCGCGTTTGACGTCCGCGCTGTTGCGGTTGCGTGGCAGCAAAGCGCTCATAGTCACCTGTGAACGACCGACGCCGTTCTCGTTTCCGCTGATGGTTGAGCGGTTGCGCGAGAAGCTTACGACGGAGCAAATTGAGCAGCGGGTGGCGAGAATGGTGGCGGAGTTGGATGGGGTGGTAAACGCGAATTGATCAGGAAACGTGGACTCATCAACCGTTCGCACTGAGCCCGTCGAAGTGCTCGTGGAATGGGCTGAATTGGCGGACTAACGAGCAACCGGGTCTTCGACGGGCACAGACCGAACGTAGAGAATTGATCCGCTGTTCTTTACGCCACTCGCCCCAACCGTTTCTCTCCAAACCGAAACCAAGCCCGCACAATGCGCTCGCCCTGCACCTCGTACATCGCGATGAGCTCAATGGTGCCAATGCCTTCAGGCTCAGGAAAATTCCGCGTAATCACCTCCTGATCAATCACCAGATTGCCCATCGCGATCCGGTTCACGAGTCGCGCATGCAAATCAGGTTCCTGGAAG
>JAYVPF010000148.1:0-23524 GCA_043757535.1 Burkholderiales bacterium | reverse complement strand
CGATGCCCGAAGTCCCTGATGCCGACGTGCTCTGGGGCCTCGCCACCGGTACGGCCAACGGCGCGCTGCTGTCGTGCCTGAAAACCGAGGCACTGTGGGGTAAATTCAGAAAAGTCGTACTCGTTCATGCCGCGCGCACGTCCGCCGAGCTCACCTACCGCGATCAGGTCGACGCAATCGCCCGCACATATCCGGGGCGCTTTCAATACATCCCGTTCGTCTCCCGCGAAAATCACGACGGAGCGATGCGTGGCCGAATCCCTCACGCTATAGCCGACGGCTCGCTAGAAGCGCGCGCAGGTATTGCGTTAAGTGCCGAGACCGCACACTGCATGATTTGCGGTAACCCGGAAATGGTCGCCGATACGCTGGAAGTCCTAAAAGCCCGGGGTCTCAAAAAACATCGCCGCAAAGCGGTGGGGCAGATTACGACTGAGGCGTATTGGTAACTTCTTTCATACTTTCTCGTCGCTTTAGCGCGCAACGGAAAGGTTACAGGTTCAGTCAATCCTGACTGCACTTACACCTCGCCCAAAAATCCCCCACTCTGATGCGCCCAGAGCCTTGCATAGAGCCCGTCTTTCGCGAGCAAACTCTTGTGATCGCCTTCTTCAACGATGCGGCCCTGATCAATCACAATTAGTCGATCCATCGCGGCGATCGTTGACAGTCGATGCGCAATTGCGACCACTGTTTTGCCTTCCATGAGACGATACAAGCTTCGCTGAATTGCGGCTTCCACCTCTGAGTCAAGCGCGCTGGTGGCCTCGTCGAGTAACAGAATTGGAGCATTTTTGAGCATCACGCGGGCAATCGCGATGCGCTGGCGTTGTCCGCCTGATAGCTTGACGCCGCGCTCGCCGACGTGTGCGTCATAACCCGTTCGTCCTTTCGGATCGGTCAAGGCGCTGATGAAGTCAGACGCTTCGGCACGCTCCGCTGCGTGAATCATGTCGACGTCCGTGGCGTCAGGTCGTCCGTACAAAATATTGTCGCGAACGGCGCGATGAAGTAGGGATGTGTCCTGCGTGACCATGCCGATTTGTGCGCGCAGACTGTCTTGCGAAACGGTAGCGATGTCGCTGCCGTCAATCAGGATGCGACCGCTTTCTACGTCATAAAAGCGCAGCAACAAATTGACCAGCGTTGACTTGCCTGCGCCCGAGCGCCCGACCAGACCGATCTTTTCGCCGGGTTGAATGACCAGTGAAAAATCGTCGATGATGCGTGATTTTTCGTCAGTCGCGCCATAAGCAAACGTCACGTTTTCAAAGCGAATCTCACCAAGCGGAACATTGATGGCTTTAGCGTCGATTGCATCGACTACAGTCTCCGGGCGCGACAGCGTGTCCATGCCATCGCGCACTGTTCCGATGTGCTCGAACAAGCCCGCGAGTTCCCACATGACCCAGTTCGACATTCCGTTCAGACGCAGCGCCATCGCGCTGGCAGCAGCAACCGCGCCGACGCCGACTTGCCCCTGCGCCCACAAAACGAGTGCCGCGCCAGCGGTAGCGGCGACCAGTAGAACCGAGAGCGTGTGGTGAACGACGTCGAATAATGTGACGAGTCGCCACTGCACGAGCACCGTTTGCATGAACTCCTGCATGGCGCTTTTGGCGTAGCTCGCTTCGCGTTGACCGTGTGAAAAGAGCTTCACGGTCGCGATGTTGGTGTACGCGTCGGTGATGCGCCCGGTCATCAGCGAGCGCGCGTCGGCCTGAGCCTGAGAGATACGACCGAGGCGTGGCACGAAGTAACAGCACGCGCCAATGTAGAGTACCAACCAACCCAAAAACGGCAGCATCAGCCGCAGATCAAAACCACCGGCACCGACCACCATCGTCACGAAATAAATGATGACGAACACCATGACATCCGCCAGGATCATCCACACATCGCGTACCGCGAGAGCGGTCTGCATGACCTTCGCCGCGACACGTCCGGCAAATTCGTTTTGATAGAAGCTCATGCTCTGCGCGAGCATCAGACGATGAAAATTCCAGCGCAACCGCATCGGAAAATTACCCATCATGGCCTGATGTTTGAACAGCGCCTGAAACGACACCAACAGCGGGCTCAGGATCAGCATGCCCATGAGCAGCAGCAAACCGGTACGGTTGTCGTCCCAGAGGCGAGCGGGTTCGGTATTTGATAACCAGTCAACCACGCGGCCGATCATCGAAAACAGCAAGGCTTCGATGACGCCGACGGTCGCCGTGAACAGCATCATCGCTACGAGGTAAGGGCGCAACCCACGCGTGCATTCCCACAAAAACGCGAAGAACGATTTCGGTGGCGCGACAGGTGTGGTGTCGGGGTAGGGCTCAACGAGCCGTTCGAAAAACTGAAACATGGAAACTTAGATGTGTAGGTTGGGCGGCCTCGGCCCACCGTTGATTGTCACGGTGCATACCGGTGGGCACGGGGTGCCCACCCGACTCAGAGTGCCTACCCTACTCATAGACCGCAGGCTTCGGCAGTGATCGTGTGCCCATCATCACTTCACTCTTCCACGCGAACCACGTCAGCACAATTGCGCCGACACCGGCGAGCACGAGGGATGTACGCAAGCCAAGATGCTCGCCCACATAACCGCCAATCAACGCACCGGGTGCCGCGCCGATCAGGATCAGCCAGCGCATCGTACTAGTCATACGACCCAACAGCGGCTCCGGTGTCACCGCTTGGCGCAACGACAAAAAGTTGACGAAGATGAGTGTCGCGCCACCGGAAAAGCAGGTCAGCATGAAGCCGAAAAAAATCACGCCCCACACGTTGGGAGGGGCAACGGCGAGTGCCAGCCAGCCCGCTGCGCTCACCGCGATACCCGCCACAATCGTAGGCCCTGGACCGAATTTTTCACTCACGCGCTTGCCGTAAATGCTCGCGAGAATGGTGCCCACACCCATGCCAACATAGCAAAGACCAATCGACTGTGCTGTCATGCCCAGCTCGCGCGTAGCGACGAGAATTTGCACGACACTCGCCATGTGATGCAGCAGTTGCCAGCAGCCCACGAACAATGCGAGCGTCCAGAGCATGCGCGTACGCGCAACGAAATGAACGCCTTCGCGTAGCTGCGTCATGAAGTTAGTGCTACCCGTGGGTGTCACCGTTTCATTGACGCGAATACCGCGCAGCAGCAAGACCGAGCCCGCGATCAGAATCGCATCGAACGCGATTGCAATCGGCGCACCAAGCAGCTTTATCAACGCGCCCGCCAATCCCGGCCCCGCGATTTCGGAACCCGAAACCGCGAGTGCGTTCTTGCTGTGTGCTTCAACCAGTCGATCACGCGACACGATTTGCGTCAGCACGATTTGCGCAGCCGACCCAGCGAATACATGCACGCAGCCGAGCGCCACGCCCACCGCATAGAGCCACGTCATCGACAGATAGCCCGTCCACGCCGCAAGCGGAACCGTCATCAGCGCCGCAGCGAAAACGATTTCACCGATCACATAAACCGGGAGCTTCCTCATTCGATCCAGCCAGACGCCTGCTGGCAACGAGAGCAACACGAACGGCGCGATCTCGGCCGCCATCAGAAAGCCCATCTGCGTCGGCGACGCATTGAGCACTGTGACTGCGGTCAACGGCAGCGCGAGCATGGTGATCTGCGCACCGAAATGGGTGACCACCACCGACGCAAAAATGCGACGGTAGTTGGGATCGTTGAGCAGATCGCCCGCAGGCAGTGCGGGCAACCGGAACATGGATCGCAACCGTGAGCGTAACCAACTAAAGAGTGACAATACAGCTTGCATTGCAAACCTCGAAAATTTCATGTGTACGGTAGGCAAGTGCAACGCGGACTACGCGTGGCCCGAGCCATCGCAACGAAAAAAAGCAGCTTTCCCGCGCCGAAAGTCGGCGTAACGATCAGCACAAACTGCGCAGGCAGCGGTTATGGAACTTGCCGCAGTGGCGGCTGGGGCCACTGCGAGTGCGCCACGCGCTGCAAAACAGCGCGCTCGCTAAACAGTCAACGCGGATGCTTTGGATTGGCCCAAGCCGGACGCATTCCAGGCAACGAAACCGCAGCAACCATCGCGACGCCGATTACGCTGTGTGTGGCGCGAGAGGAGTAGATGAGTGCGGTCTGCATTGGGGCGTCCTTTCTGGTGCGGAAGTGGAATCGGTGCGGCGCTTGTGACGTGACCGATTGATGCACGAGATTTATGCTACCTCGGACGCGTGTTTGATGCACACATCCGCTGCGTGAAATTTGAGAAATGAACGCAAACCGTGTCGGCAAAGCGACAACTTCTGGTAACGAAGCGCTTACGGTTTGCGCCCGGAAACCATGACCACGTTGGCGCTGGCAAAGCGACCATCGGCGTCCGACAACGGTGTACGGCTCTGCTGCCAGCACCAGTCCACGTCAGCGTCTTCCTCGAAGACGGGATAGACGTCGACCCTCACCTCCTGCATCCCTTGTTGCTGGAACAATTGCAGCAAACATTGCCCTGAGCGCGCGCTGGAAGCGCGAAGTGTTTCCTGAAAATACGCTAATCGATCGTCGCTTTCTGGATCGCCCGAGTCGATTGTCAGCGTCGCCCAATCGCCGTCGATCACGACCACACGGCCACCGTTTCGGGTCACCCGCACCAGCTCTTCGAATGCACGCGTCGGATCGAGCATATGCTGCAACACGCGATCACTACGACTGGCATCGAAATAGCCATCTGACCACGGTAGCGCCGCTGCATTCACCTGATGGAAAGATACCCATGCGTCAACGCCGTCAAGCACGGCGCGGCGCTCTGCCTCGATGATCATCGTCACATCGTAATCAACGCCGCGCACTAAACCGCTGGCACCGACGACATCAGCGAGCGCCAGCGTGCCGACCCCGGTGCCGCTCCCGACATCCAGCGCGCGCTGACCGGCCTGAAGTGCCATTGCCGCCACGCTACGCTGACGCAAACCTTCCAGTAGTGAGGGCCTTTCGGCGCGACCACCGCTCGGGATGTGGGTCATGGGATCGGCGCTCACAATAGCATCGGTTCAAGCAAACGGGTGGACAGCGTCCACCTGGATTGCTTGAAGCGTTGCGGCTACTGCGACGCGTCCGTTGCGGAGGCTGCGCAAAACACCACGCCATCACGTGAATAGCCTGCCGCAGCCATCTGGTCGTAGCGCGCGGTGCTCACCGTGTAGCGATGATTGCCATCGTTTTGCGCGCTACGGTTGTTAAACGAACGGTAAACCTTTACGGGAGCGGTCGCCGGACAATTCCCTGCTGAGTCTGGTATCGTAGTAGCGAAGTCGATACCTTCGTTTTTCACCGACGCATTGCCCGCGTACGCGTTGGCGACTAAAGTGCAATCCGCCGGAGGCCCGTAGAAGTGCGTATTGGCGAGCGGTGGCGAGAAGTAGTAACGGCAGATCGGTTGCGTGCCTGCGGGTGCGGCGAGCGGCGAATACGCCACAAAGCTCATGCCGGTCGGCGTGAAGTTACCAGGCAAGCCAGCGAGCAAGCTCTTCTCAGGATCGCGACTGGTGATGAAGTATTTTCTGAGTGACGGCACGTAGTACTCAACCACTGTCGTAGGCGCGACAGTCAGGAGCGTATCGGCAACGCGGTTGAATTTGCCGGCCAATGGCTCAGGCGGCGAATTCACGCCTTTAACCGTTGAGCCTGCGCTTGAAAACATCGCGCCGGTCGGGCCATCTTTGGCTTTCACGATGACGTCGTACTGGCCGGGTGGCAACAGGCCCAAAAGCGACGCGCTGTAGATGCCGTCGCCCGGTTTCCGATCACCGTTGACTCCCGTATCGAGCAGCGCTTTGGTGAGCTTCAACGCGCCATCCGCGCCGTAAATGAAGGCGGTCACTGTTGCCCCCTGCACCGCACGATCAGCGGCCAGATCAAACGTGAGGATCGGGTGCGCTGTGCCATCGTCGAGCACTTCGACGTCTGCACGCAACGTGGTTTCTGCGCCGGCGATTTGCGCAACCTCGGTGATGATCGGTGCCGTCGCGTTCACCGTGCTCGTCCAGTCACCGCCGCGACCGGCATAAGTTTTGGCGACGGTGAAATACGCGGCAGTGGAGTTCTCGTCAAACTCGTAAGTGACTTCATTGTTAGCGCCAAAGGTCTGTTTTGCCAGGTAATTGGTCGGCACAAAACGCGTGCCATCGGGCGCAGTGAGGCTATAGCGAATGCTACTGTTGTCGGCGCGATTGGCCCAATTGGCGGTGAAGGTGAGCTTGCCGTCGGTTTTGGCGAGCACCGATGTGGTCATGGCAAACGATTGGCCCGCGCCCATGCTCGATACTTCGTCGGTTTCGAGTTTGGCTTCGGTCGAGCCTGAGGATTCGATCTCAGCCTTTACAGCGCCATCCAGAAGCTGACTCGGTTTGTGCGCGTCGGTAAAGTGTCCACCGCTTGAATGGGCGAGTTGCCCGAGGGTCATGCTGCCAGTCGCCGAGACTTTGGCGCGAAGTGCGTTCTTGGCCAAATCTTCTAGCGCGATGGAGCGCTTCAGGCTTGATCCCGATTGACCCGCTGTGGCGGTGAGCAAGTTTGTGTTCAGTGCAGCGCGTTGTTCGCGAAATTTCTGGCGCGTTGGGGCGTCCACCGTGGCCTCATGGGTGGCAAACAGATTGATGCTCACCGCGTCGCCCGGCGTGACGTCAGCGCTTGCATAGAGGGCGGCAATGTTGCCGAGCACCGTGTCGAGTGATGCCGAAAAATTGGTTGTCGCCGCGCTATTGTCGGGCGTGATGGCCTCGACGGCGGCAATCAGCGCAGCGCGCCCTGCCTCCGTGTCCAGCGGACCGAAGGGCACGATTGCGCCGCCCGGTTGTGTAAAGAGTCCGGTGATGTTTCTGCTCGTCACAGTCATGCGCTGAATCGCCTGAATCGCAGAGTTTTTCATCGCGGCGAGTTGCTCGGCTGTGACGTCGCGCGCAATAAAAATTGGCTGCACCACTTTGTAGTCCGGTCGAAACACAATTTTGAACGCCGCATCGTATCCCGCGACCGGTTTGGTAAGCGCTGCCGCGTTGGCCGGAACAAAACCGGCAAACACCGGAAACACGGTGCGTCCATCCTGCTGCGAAACCGCAGGGTCGAGCGCTTGCGGACGTGCCAACATCTCCCACGCCGAGCCTCCCATCGCGCGGCCTTGCGCGGTCTGCACGCCCGCCACGTAGTCACCGGGCGTGGAGAACGAGCCGAACTCGCGGTGATTATTCATAATGGTATTGAGCGGGGTGTCGGTCTCGGCGGGCGCGCCAACGTCGTTCGGGTTCACTGGCTTTCCGGCTTCGCGATATTCGTCCAACAAGCCGTAAACGTAATGACCCAGCTCGTGCGCGATCACCATACCGATATCGTTTACCGATTCAGCGGGGCTGTTGGGGAAAGCGGTGTAATTGTTCGTCGTGGTGCCGCGTTTTTGCCACCCTGATGCAACGGCGTTGGAGCGACCGCTTTTGGCACCCAACAATTTAATGTCCACGTTGTTGCCGAACACGTTATTGCGATAGATGTAGACATTGCCGATGCGATGGCGTCCTTCGGTCATCGTGAACACGCCGCGCGCCATCACGTTGAGCACGCTGGTGACATAAGCGCGATCAAGCGTCAAGCCGTTGGCCTGAAGCGGGGGCGATGCGTCGAAATCAAAATCGGTGTTCATCGATAAATCAAACGTTTGCAACGTCGCCGAATCAGTTCGAATCGCGGTCACCGGATTGATGGCGGACTGCGCAATGATCGGCTGCAGCGCAATGCTGGCAGCCAGCAGCGCTGCCAGCGTGTTTTTGATGCGAGGATGGAACATCACGAGTATCTCCTTTGAGCTTGAGAGGTGGAAGACGAAGTCAGGGTCAGGTCGCTATTCGCGGGACGCATTGCAATGGACGAGTCCGTGAATCAACTATCTCGTCAAAACCACATTAAGTCTTTGGTTTTGTCCTTAAACGTTCTTAATTGAACAAGCCTGTCGTAAACTAGGAAAAATGCTTAGAGACTGGAAAAGCAGCGTGCTTCCGCTTACAGCCTCCTCCCTTCCCTCAACAGAGTTGACCTTCGGGCGCTGCGTGATCCGCAGCGCCGCCCGACAGCTGCTTGTGGACGGTCGGCCAGCAAAGCTCGGCGCGCGCGCGTTTGATGTGCTGATGGCGCTGGTTGAAAGGCGCGACTCCGTCGTCGGAAAAAACGAATTGCTGGATGTCGTCTGGCCCGGCTTGGTGGTTGAAGAGAACAACCTTCAGGTACATATTTCGACGCTGCGAAAGCTGCTCGGAGCGCAATCCATCTTAACCATTCCCGGAAAGGGCTATCAGTTTTCCGCCCCTCGGAGTGACGCGCCCGACGCCGCGCCGGTCAGACCCACAGTGACCAGTGACGCTTCGCTCATCGGTAATCTGCCGTCCCATTTGCCGCCGCTGTTAGGCCGCGAAACTGAGTTGGCGGATCTCGCTTCGATGCTGCCACTACACCGATTGATCACAATCACCGGGGCTGGTGGGATGGGTAAAACACGGCTTGCGCAGGCTGCGGCATTCGCCGCCTCCCGTGATCGGGCGAACTACCCTGATGGCGTTTGGCTGATCGAGTTCGCGCCGGTGAGTGACTGGCAAGGGGTGCTGGCGAGCATCGCGCAGACACTCGGGATTGCGCTTGATGCTGACGCCACCAGTGAGCAACTAGCCACACGCGTCGCCGAGCGCAAGATGTTGATCGTCTTTGACAACTGTGAGCATGTGGCAGCGCATGTCACCGCTGCCGCGACTGCGCTCTTGCGTACCGCGCCGGAGGTGCACCTGCTTGCGACCAGTCAGGAGGTGTTGCGGCTACCGGGCGAGCGTGTGATGCGTTTAGGTGCGCTCGCTTATCCACAAGGCGTGCTCTCAGAGCCATCCGAGTCGCTGGAAATTGCACCGACGAACGAGCAAGATATTGCAGCGGACGACACAAGCTACGCTGCCCTTTTGTTGTTCGCAGCGCGTGCGCGCGAGGCGGTGCCGCAGTTTGAATTGAACCGCCAAAACCGGTCTTCGGTTGTCGAAATTTGCCGTCGACTTGACGGTATTCCACTGGCCATTGAATTCGCTGCGGCGCGTTTACCGTTGTTGGGCATTGAAGGCTTGCGCCGTCGCCTTGATGACCGTTTCCGGCTGCTCATCGCGGGAACGCGTCTGGCACCACAGCGCCAGCAAACACTTTATGCCGCGCTCGAATGGAGCCACGCGCTCCTGGCGCCTGACGAGCAGATTGTGTTTCGGCGGTTGGGTGTGTTCAAGGGCAGCTTTGGTCTTGACGCGGCGCAGCGGGTGGGCGCGAATGGCGATTACGACGAATGGGCGGTGCTCGATCGGCTGTCCGCGTTGATTGACAAGTCCTTAGTCATCAGCGAGTCGGGCGCTACGCCGCGCTATCGATTGCTTGAAAGCGCTCGTGCGTTCGCACTGGAGCGCTTGCAGCAAGCCGACGAACTGCACAGCACTTCAGCTCGTCTCGCGCAGGCTGTCCTCGAACAATTCGAGACCGCGTTTGCGGATCGGTGGACGGTCAACACGAGCGCACTGTTGGCGTCGACGCTGCCAGATATCGATAACTTGCGCGCCGCGCTCGTCTGGGCGGCCGGCGATGCGGGCAATGGCGCGCAGCTGGCCACGCTGGTGGGTGCATCGGGCTGGTTCTGGAAGCCCGCCAACCTGAGCGCTGAGGGCGCGCGCTGGTTTCGCGCGGCGGTTGAACGCGTGTCAGTGGAGACACCCGTCGACGTTGAAGCGCGACTGTTGTTGGGCTACGCAATCGCCTTGCACCAATCTGCGGCCGACAAAGAGCTCGCGGCATTGCATCGCGCGGCAATGCTGTACCGGAGTCTTGACGACGCCTCTGGTTTGTACGAGACATTGTGTGTACTCGCGCAAAATCAGACCTGGCAACACGATCTGGCCGCTGCCGGGAAAACCATCGATGAGGCGACTGCGGCGTTTGATCCGGCATGGCCGCCTGTGATGCGCGAGGGGCTTCTCAAAGCGCGCACTTACTGGCTGGAGGTGTCCGGTCGCCCTGCCGAGGGCGAGCCGTTGATGGCGGAGTTAGTGACGCTGATGCGCGCGGTGGGTGACGAGAGGAAACTCGATCACGCGTTGATGCAAATGGCGGAGAGTCTGTTTGTGCAGGGGAAGGCGGTGCAGGCCATCGCGCTTCGCCGAGAGGTGATGCAGCGCATCGGCGAGCGCCGGGTCAACTATGCCGCGGCCAATCTCGGCAACCTGTGCGCTGCGCTCACCTTCAACGATGAACTCGATCAAGCCTTGCACGTGGGACGATCTGCGTTCCCGCTCGCACAGCACGAAGGCTCGCTCAATATCTTCGCGGATCACTTTGCTTTACTTGCCTGCAAAATGGGTCATCACGCGCACGCCGCTCGTCTGGCGGGCCGCGCCAACGCCAACGTGGTTGCAAGCGGCTTCGAGCGCGAAGAGAGTGAGCTGCGGGCGGCGCGGATGACAGCAGATCTCCTGCGCCACGCGATGTCGGAGAGCGCGGTGAACGGGCTGATGAGGGAAGGTGCCGCGTTGACCGATGAAGCGGCGATTCGGGCCGCACTCGGCATCGACAGGCGTAGCGCTCAGCGCGCCGCGTGAGCGCCGTCGGCACTGCGAGCGGCGCGACGTACAAATTCGGCAACTATGTCGTCCTCGGTGAAACGCGACAAGTGCTGGTGGAAGCGTCGCCCGCCAAGCTGAGCACCCGCGCGTTTGACGTCTTGCTAGCGCTGATCGAGCGACGGAACCGCGTGGTGAGCAAGAGCGAATTGCTCGGCATTGTCTGGCCCGGTTTGGTGGTGGAGGAGAACAACCTTCAGGTACATATCTGGGCGTTGCGAAAACTTCTCGGACCGCTCACGATTTCGACGATTCCGGGGCGTGGCTATCGCTTTACGGCGGCGCTAACGTCCGACGTTGAAACGACGACGGAGATCGCCACCTCAGAGCGCCCCCTTCTTGCGAAGCCAACTGCGGCCGCTGCACACAAAGATTCCGACGCCGCCGCGACTGCGCTGTTCGGACGCGAAAAAGACCTGATCGCATTACCGCAGTGGCTGTCGGCGAACCGACTGGTCACGATCATCGGCTCGGGCGGCATCGGCAAAACGACACTGGCGAAAGCCGTCGCCGCTCGTCTGAAAACCGTGTTCGTCGATGGCGTGTGGGTGGTCGATCTGTCGGCGTTAACCGAGGGGGCACAATTGGCCCCTGCGATTGCCCGCGCGCTAAACGTCACGCTCGGTGCCGGAAGCGCGGCTAGCGCGCTCGCCCAATCGCTTGCGACCCGACACCTGTTAGTCGTGCTCGACAATTGTGAGCACCTGTTACTTGCGGTGGCCACCCTCGCCGCCGATTTGATGAGTGCGGCCCCGCAATTGCGCCTGCTGGCGACGAGTCAGGAGCCGCTGAAGCTACCGGGCGAGCAGCTTTATCGTCTGGGTGCACTGGCACTTCCCGAGCAACACACACTTGAGCAAGCGCAGCGGGCGGGCGCCGTCTGCCTGTTTGTTGAGCGCGCGCGTCAAGCCGACTTGCGCTTCGCATTGACCGATGAAAACGTCGCTGTGGTGGTGGATATCTGTACCCAGCTTGACGGCGTGGCGCTGGCCATTGAGCTGGCTGCCGCGCGCGTCGCTTTGCTCGGTGTGAATGGCGTGCGTGATCGTCTCGGTCAGCGTCTGAGTTTATTGAGCGGTTCACGCATCACGCCCGGTCTGACCGCCCGACATCAAACGTTGCGTGCGGCGTTGCTGTGGAGTCACGGATTGCTGAGTGCGGAGCAGCAGATTGTGTTCCGGCGACTTGGCGTGATGTCAGGACGCTTCAGCCTTGAAGCCGCACAGCAGGTGGCGAGCGACCCCGTAATCGATGAATGGGCGGTGCTTGATCATTTGGGTGCCCTTGTCGAAAAATCACTGGTCGCAGCTGAACCTGATCAGCGCGGCGAAATGTCGTATCGCCTGCTCGAAACCATGCGCCACTTTGCGCTGGAGCGGATCGCGGAATCGGGGGAAGAGACGACCACGCGGGAGCGCCACCTTGCATGCTGCCTCGACCTCGCAGAGCGCGCCAAAGCACCGCTGGAGGGGCCGCAACAAGGGGCGTGGCTGGCGCGACTGGACATTGATCGTGACAACCTGCTCGCCGCGCACGCCTGGTGCGATCACGCGGAGAATGGCACCGAGCGTGGTCTGCGTCTGGTCACTGTGCTCGGGCGCTTCTGGCTAAGTCGCGGCATGATGGCGCAGGGCCAGCTTGCCTGCCTTGTTGCGCTAGCCAGACCCGGCGCCTCGACGTTCCCGCGACTGTACTGTGAGGCGTTGATGGAAGCGGGTCACTTGTGCGCCTATCGTGGTCTCGACGCCGAGGCGAGCGTATATTTTCAGAAGAGTATTGCCGTTGCGCGCAGTGACGGATATATCGACTTGCTGGTTCACGCGCTATCGCGGCTCGGCTATGTGCACTTGAACCTTGGCGAGCGAGCGTCGGCACGTCAGCATCTGGAAGAAGCCATTAGTCTCGCGAGAGCGATGGATGACCCGTGTGGCAGCGTTGAAATCGCGGCAAACAGTCTGGCTGAGCTTGAACGCATCGAAGGCAATATCGCTGCCGCACGGCGTTTGTATGAAGCGTGCCTGCGCGCTGAAAGGGCGAGCGGTGATCGCCTTAGCACCATGATCGCGCTCAATAATCTTGCGATGTGCGCCGTCGTTATGAACGAGCCGATGCGAGCGCGCGACATGCTGCTGGAATCGCTCAGCATCTCAGACGAACTCGGCTCGCGGCGCGGTCGCTTAGTGGTGATGGAGGTGTGCGCGGGACTTGCGGCATTACTCGAACAATGGGGGCTGACGCCGCGCTTCGACGCAGCAGCGGATATTCACACGGTGCAAATGGGTCGGCGCCGCGACGCGCCGGATGCTGCGTTTCTAGCGCCGCTAGTTGTGCAGGCGACGACTCAGCTTGGTCCCGAGAGCTACGCCGCCGCCGTTGCGGCTGGACGTGCGCTTTCGTACGATGATGTGGTCGCAGAAATGACCGCCTGGTTGCGGAAGTTGGAGCTAACAGCTCAATCCTGAAAGCACCTTTATAATTGGGCTACGCGGCGATTTATGCTTTAAGTCGAGTTTTAAATAAAATACAATGCAGCCCTTATGCTTCGGTCATCCCAGCCAAAAGTTGAAGTAATTTTTCCGGAGTTGATGCTGCGCTTTACCGAAGTGTTGCAGCAGCGCGAGTTTTTCCCGCTCTTCCGGCGTCACGCAACTAGCCATCGCTGGAAAAACATTCTGATCTTGTTGCCAGCGAACATCGGCACGCTAAGCCGCAGCTCGAACGCTATGGCGACGGCACCACTGGCGATGATGAGGTAATCGCTGTCTGGAAGCTGCGGATTCGTCGGCGAATCCATAAAAGGTTAAACAAGCGTGTTCAGGGCGCGTCGCTGTGCGTCCAGATCTTCACCGCGCCGTCTCGCTAGGTCAAGGAATTGGTCGTCGCCCAATTTGCCGACGGTAAAAAACTGCGCGGCCGGATGCGCGAAATAAAAACCGCTGACGCTCGACGCTGGCGTCATAGCGTAGGACTCAGTCAGCGCCATGCCGATTGCGCCTGCATTAAGCACGCGGAAGAGATCTACCTTTTCGCGATGATCGGGGCAGGCGGGGTAGCCAGGCGCCGGGCGAATGCCGCGATACTTTTCTTTAACTAGCGCTTCGATATCGAGCTTTTCATCGTGTGCGTAGCCCCAGAAATCTTTGCGTATGCGCTCGTGCAAATGCTCGGCAAAGGCCTCAGCCATACGATCGGCCAACGCCTTGAACATGATGGAGTTGTAGTCGTCGCCCGATTTCTCGAATGCAGCTAGACGATCATCGCCACCAAGACCGGTCGTGACGGCAAACAAGCCGAGGTAATCGGCATGGCCGCTGTCGCGCGGCGCGATGAAATCAGCGAGTGCGAAATTCGGACGACCTGCTTCCTTCGCGTTTTGCTGACGCAATGTGTGAAAGCGCATCGCCACTTCGGTGTGCGCGCCGTCAGCGAATACGATGATGTCATCGCCATCACTCTGCGCTGGTAGCAGGCCGTAGGATGCGTTCGCGGTGAGCCATTTCTCCTGCACGATGCGCTTCAACATCGCCTGCCCGTCGCGGAATACTTTTTGCGCTTCGTCACCGACGATCTCGTCATTGAGGATTTTTGGATAGTTACCGGCCAGATCCCACACCAGAAAGAACGGCGTCCAGTCAAGGTAGGGTACCAACGCGGAGAGCGGGTAATTCGTGAGCTGATGCACGCCCGTGTGTTTCGGCGTTGGTGGCCTGTAGTGCAAATGATCACCCGCAAACGGGAAAAAGCGATTTGCTCGTGCAACTTCAAGTTTCAGCAAAGGCACCGCTTTCTTATTCGCGTGACGCTCGCGAATCACTGCGTAATCAGCCGCAGTTTCCGCGACGAACGCGGGCTTCATTTCATCGCTCAATAGAGCAGTGGCAACGCCCACCGCGCGCGAAGCATCGACTACATGGACGACCGGATTTTTGTAATTCGGCGCGATTTTCACAGCCGTATGCATACGCGAGGTCGTCGCGCCACCAATCAGCAGCGGCAAATGGAAATCAAGCCGATCCATCTCTTTCGCGACGTAGGCCATCTCTTCGAGCGAGGGCGTGATGAGGCCAGAGAGCCCAATGATATTTGCGTTGGAATCCTTCGCCGCCGCGAGAATCTTGTCGCAGGAAACCATCACACCGAGATCGATCACATCGTAGTTGTTGCACTGAAGCACCACGCCGACGATGTTTTTGCCAATGTCGTGCACATCGCCTTTGACCGTCGCCAAAACGATCTTGCCCTTGGTCTTGGCCTTCGTGCCGAGCAAACGTTTTTCTTCTTCAATAAAAGGCACCAGATGCGCCACGGCCTGCTTCATCACGCGCGCCGATTTCACCACTTGCGGCAAAAACATTTTGCCTTGACCGAACAGATCGCCGACGACGTCCATTCCCGCCATCAGCGGGCCTTCGATGACCTGTAGCGGACGCTCGAAGCCCTGACGCGACTCTTCCGCGTCTTCAACGATGAAGGTGTTGATGCCTTTCACGAGCGCATGCTTGAGGCGCTCGTTAACGGGCAACTCGCGCCATGACAAATCTTCGACGCGAACCTTGCCGCCGCCTTTGACTTTTTCGGCGAGCAGCAACATGCGCTCGGTCGCGTCTTGGCGACGGTTAAGCACTACGTCTTCGCAATGCTCGCGCAGTTCCGGTTCCAACTCGTCATAGATTCCGACCTGACCCGCGTTGACGATACCCATCGTGAGCCCCGCCTTGATCGCGTGATACAAAAACACCGTATGCATCGCCTCGCGCACATGGTCGTTGCCGCGGAAGGAAAATGACATGTTGGAGATGCCGCCCGAGGTCTTAGCACCCGGCAAATTCTGCTTGATCCAGCGCACGGCTTCGATGAAGTCGACGCCGTAATTGTTGTGTTCTTCGAGGCCCGTCGCGAGTGCGAAAACGTTCGGATCAAAGATGATGTCCTCCGGTGGAAAACCTACCGTTTCAACCAGAATTTTGTAGGCGCGCTCGCAGATTTCAATTTTCCTCTGATACGTGTCAGCCTGACCTTTTTCGTCAAACGCCATCACCACCGCTGCCGCACCGTGACGCCTCAACAGTCGCGCGTACTTCAGAAAACTTGCTTCGCCTTCCTTCAGCGAAATCGAATTCACCACGCTCTTGCCTTGCACGCATTTCAGGCCCGCCTCGATGACGTCCCATTTCGAGGAATCGATCATCACAGGTACGCGTGAAATATCCGGCTCGGTGGCGATGATGTTCAGAAATTTCATCATCGCGGCCTTGCTGTCGAGCATCGCCTCGTCCATGTTGACGTCGATGATCTGGGCGCCGCTGGCGACCTGCTGACGAGCCACTTCGACTGCGCCCGCGTAGTCGTCGTTAAGGATCAATTTCGCGAAAGCGCGAGAGCCGGTGACGTTGGTACGTTCACCGACGTTCACAAAAAGGGAGTCGGGGCCGATTTCGAGCGGTTCGAGCCCGGACAGGTGCATGGTCGTGTTCATGCGGATATTTTCGCAGCTTTGTCCCCTCTCCCCTCGTGGGAGAGGGGGGGCGACGCCGAGAGCAACGGTTGCAGCGAAAGCAACCAACCCCCTCTCCCCAACCCTCCCCCACCGAGGGGGAGGGGGTCATTTAACCCACCGTGTAATTCAACGCCAAGCGCCCACCATCGGGATAAATCGTCTGTCCGGTGAGGTAACTCGACTCAGCGCTGGCGAGAAAGAGCGCCACGTTGGCCACTTCATCCGGCTCGCCCAAACGCCCCAACGGCGTGCGACTCATCACCTTTTTCTTCGCCTCCTCGCTACCGAGCACGGCCTTTTTCGCCAGTTCCGTGGCAATCGTGCCAGGTCCGATGCCATTAACTCGAATGCCATGCGGCGCGAGGCCCATCGCCATCACCTTGGTGAGCTGATTGACGCCGCCTTTACTCACCACGTAGGGCACCTGGTTCGGAATCGCGAGCACGGCGTTCACGGAGGACATGTTGATGATGCAACCCGCTGTCTTCGCGCGAACCATCTCGCGCGCTACCGCTTGTCCGCAAAGAAACATACCCTTCAAATTCACTCGCAATACGCGGTCAAAGTCTGCTTCCGCCAGATCGAGAAAATCGGCGGCATGCGTAATGCCCGCGTTGTTGACCAGCACGTCGATTGACCCGTAGCGCTTGACCGTGGTTGACACCAGATGCTCCGCGCCCTGTTTGCTGGAAACGTCAACCTCGACGAACAGCGCGTCCATGGTTTCGGTTGGAGCCTTGACGTCGGCCACCACAACCTTTGCGCCTTCACGTGTGAACACGCGAGCACAAGCCGCGCCGATTCCGCTGGAACCGCCGGTGATGATGCAAACTTTGTCCTTCAATCGCATGGTTGAATCCTCAATTAATCGCATGATTTATTCATCCTTCAATTCGTCAATTCGTGCAAGGTGCCAGCGCAAAACATATAGTAAGTTGGCCTCAGACGCGATGCCCTGACCCGCGATGTCAAACGCCGTTCCGTGATCCACGCTAGAGCGCAGAAACGGCAATCCAATCGTCACGTTTACGGCGCAATCGAGTCCCAACAGTTTCACCGGGATCAAGCCCTGATCGTGATACATCGCTAGCACCACGTCAAACTCGCCGCTGCGGGCGCGCATGAAAACGGTGTCAGGTGGCAACGGTTCGGTGACTGAAATTCCCTGTGCACGCGCTTCGGCAATCGCGGGAACCAGTACGCGTTCTTCGTCATCGCCCATCATGCCGCCTTCACCGGCATGCGGGTTGATGCCTGCGATTGCGATGTGCGGCTTCGACTTGCCGAGCCATCGGCCTGCTGCATGCGTGAGTTGGATTTTTTGCAGAACGAGTTCCGGCGTCAGTGCTTCGAGCGCCTTCGCCAATGGCAGGTGAATCGTGGCGAGAACGACTTGAAGCTGCTCACTCGCGAACATCATCGCGAAGCGATCTGTACCTGCCAAGCCTGCGATGCGCGCGAGGATTTCGGTGTGTCCTGTGTCAGCGATGCCCGCCGCGCGCAAGGCGAGTTTGTTGATGGGCGCAGTTGCCATGCCGCAGGTATGGCCTTCCATGCAGAGTTCGGCCGCCGCAATGATGGGGCTATAGGCCGCTTGACCGGCTTCAGCGGTGACTCGTCCCAGCGGTGGCAGCCAAGACACGCTACGCACTGGATACAACGCAACATCGTGTTCGTGCAACTCGGGTATCGGTTGCCGCAGATCGACCGGCAGCGCGCGAAATGTCGGCGCATAGCGCGTCAGCGCATCAGCCAGAACCAACGGGTCGCCCACAACCACCACGCGGTCGCGCAGGATGGCGTCACGGGCCAGCGCTTTGGCAACAATCTCGGGCCCAACGCCCGCAGGGTCTCCCATCGTCAGCGCGAGCGGTTTCTGCGAGATTGAGTTCATTTGCAAGCGGCAAGGTAGCGCCGCACAGCACTATCAAGGCCCAGCCAAATCGCGTCGGCAATCAGCGCGTGACCAATGGAGACTTCATCCGGCGCAACGCCCCGAATGAAGTCCGGAAGGTTGTGCAAATTCAAATCGTGACCTGCATTGACGCCCAGCCCAAGCTGTCGTGCGCGCGATGCCGCACGAATAAATTTTTGCAATGCCTGTTGCGCTCCAGCCGTGCCGCTCGCTGCATACGCCTCCGCATAAGGCTCGGTGTAGAGCTCAATCCGATCCGCACCCGCTGCGTACGCTGCCTCGACGGCGGAAATATCGGCATCAACAAACACACTCACTCGTACGCCTTGGTCTTTGAGTCGCGCGATAAGTGGCTGCACTGCGTTCATCTCCGCGCCCGCCGCGAAGCCACGGTTCGACGTGCTCACGCCCACTGCATCAGGCACGAACGTAGCCTGATGTGGCAGCGTGGCTTCTACAATCGCCATCAGATTGTGCTGCGGGTTGCCTTCGATGTTGAATTCGCGATCCGGATACTGCGCGAGTAAATCGGCAAGCGGCGCGATGTCGCTCATGCGGATGTGTCGTTCGTCGGGGCGCGGATGCACGGTGATGCCGTCGGCGCCCGCATCGAGAATGGTCTTGGCACCCTGCAGCAAATCCGGCAGGCCGTTGTCACGGCTGTTGCGCAGGAGCGCGATGCGATTGATATTAGCGGAAAAATGAGTCACTTGTTTACCAAAATGAGATCGGAAATGAGGGCAATTGATGCGAACGGTTGAGACCAGAGACGCCATTGTGCAAGAAATGAACACGCGCGGCTTTTGTCTGGTGTCGCCGCAACACGCTGCTGCGTGTTTTGGCGTGGCAAATGCCGACCTGCTGCCGCTCGCCACGACGTGGAACGATTTGCCGCGCGACGGCTACTTGAAAGACGGCGGCAAGTATCGTTCACGTCGACATAGTAGTTTTGTGCAAACCGTTGCACCGCCACAGTTGACGCAGGTCGCGCATCGGGCGCATTGGCAACCAGTGGATTACAACGCTTTGCATGGTGGCATTGAGCGCATGTTTGAGCCGATTGCGCCGTCCGTCTGCAACGATATCGCGTGGCGCGCGCTCCTTTCTGGCTTGGGACAAGTCATCAAGCGTGTCAGCGCAGAGCCCAAATGGTTCATCGAAGCTCATCAATTTCGCATCGACACCGCAGAGGGCATTGGCCGACCCACCCCCGAAGGTGCGCATCGCGATGGCGTGGATTTCGTTGCGGTGATACTGGTGAATCGTCAGGGCGTCAAAGGCGGCGAAACGCGTGTGTTCGATGCGCATGGCACGAGCGGTGTTCGCTTCACGTTGACCGAGCCATGGTCAGTGCTTCTGCTGGATGACGCACGGGTGATTCACGAAACAACACCGATTCAACCGGACGGGCCCGGTGGCGTGAGAGACACGCTGGTCTTGACGTACCGAGCGAAGAGTTTTCAGGATCCGAAATAACAAAACAGCCCCGCAGGGCCGTTTTGCAAGCAACGACGGCCTTACGCCGCCTGCTTATCCAAATCCCGCAACTCACGCCGCAAAATCTTGCCCACCGGTGTTTTCGGTAAGTCGGCACGGAAGACGACGTACTTCGGTTTCTTGTAACCCGCGAGGTTTTTCTCGCAGTAGTCGCGCACCGTTTGCTCGGTCAAGTTCGGGTCTTTCTCAACGCAAGTAGTGTGATGATTCGCTAGATTGAGTAGAGCACCAGACGACACATCATGCTAACGTCTTATAAGTTGATCTAGGGAAACGCTGAACAAATCCCCGAGCGCATCGCATCCTCGAATTGGGCGAACCTCTTCGCCGAAAATGCTCGCAATAGCCCGCTATTGCTGCGCTTTTCGGCTCGCGCTTCATCCCAATTCAAGGCGCGCTGCTTCTCGTTGATTTATTCAGCGTCTCCCTAAAGGTTGCGACCTCGGTAGACGGTAACTCCTGCGCCAACCAGTGCATCAGTCGCAGTGGGTTGAACACATGGCGCTGCACGGTAAAGTGCTCCACCAGTCGCTCGGCGATACGCAGCCGGATGTGCTGCGCCTGATAGGCGTTTTCGCTGCTGAGCGTGGCGATAAGGGCAACGGTTGCCTCCTCAGTGGTGGGCCGCCTGTACGCGGCTTTGTCCTTTTCGCCTTCCCGAAAGCTTGCCCAGCTCCACAAATCCACGTCGGAGCATTCCACCTTGTTCAAGCCATCCGCTGCTGCGGTGCTGCCCGCCATGGAACGCAGCAGCACCGGAAACGCCTCCACCCGCCGTCGCATGAAGCGAAACAATTCGGGTTGAAACAGTTGCAGCACTGCGAGCGCGAACACAACGCGGGTGTCGATGCTGATGCTGCGACCCTCGTGCAGGCGCTGCCAGCTTGCGGCGGTTCCGGCGGGTTGCGCGATACCGCGTGCGCGCGCCACGCGGCAGATTTGATGCCACAGCTCCACGGCGCGGAGCAGTTTGCGCGGCACGTAGGCGTCGAAGCTGGCAAGGAGTAGGCGGAGTACGGGTGGCTCAGAGTTTGGATCGTTGCCTGTGCGAGTGCCGCTGAAGGCGCGCTTACTCAATTCATCGGCACTGCCAAGCTTTGCGTGATCCGCGTCCGAGAGCCTTGAACCGGCTTGGTTACCTGATTCAGCATCAAACCAATGCAAATCCGCATCGCCTTCAACGCGCAGTTCAATGGTGCGCACGAAGGCAATCGCTTGCCCCCGCGTCAGCGCAGGCAAGCGAAACGGCAGGTGAACAATTTTCTCCAAATACTCAAAACCGGTGATGGGCATCTGCGGTTTTTTGTTGACGAGTGCGTACTCCTTGTAGCGGTGACCGATGCCACGCTCGATCACCTCTTCGTCTAGCGCCAGCACGAAGGCAAAACTCTCCACGTTGAAAATGGTTTTGATGAGTTCGAGCACGGCCACGGCTTTTTCTGGCAGGCAGCGATCCAAGTCGTCCACGAAGACGACGAAGTTCACTCTGAACATTCCGTTCAGCAAGATGCGGCCATGCAGATCAGGATACTTGCCGGGACGCGTCACCGCTTTGAGCACTTTGTGAATTTCGTAAAAGTAGCGTCCGTCACCGCTGTACTTCAGCTGATCAGCGGCCTTGGAATTTGCGGATTTTTTACGGGCCGTCGCGTCAACCGCTGCGTGATCGGCGAGGGCTTAACCGGTGGCAAGCGCGGCTCCCGCTGCGGGGTTCAGGGCGACGCCCGCCCCCACTAAAGCTTTTTTCAACAAGCTGACGACTTTGGGTAGCGCCTGAATAACCGCGTCGCCCGGTTTTTGCGACGCATCTGCGGCACGCTCCCAGAATGTGCGGGCCTCCTTCAATCCCTCCTCAAGCGCCGTCAGGATATGCAAGAGAAGGGGCACGTGCAAATGCTCCTCATGCTCATATTTCCACGGCTGAAACGCGACTGGAATGGTGAGATGAAAGCCGCCATCGTTCTGGCGACGCAGCGACAGTTCACCTTGATGCTTTTTGGCTTCGCGGTAAAGTTTGCCGAGCAGGTACGATTTGCCCGCACCCCATTCACCGAAGATTCCGACAACCAGCGGGTCATCGCCCAATTCATCTTTCGGCCCATCGCGATCCAGCGCGTCGCGAATGCGCTGCCAAAGCGTCTCTGCGTAAACGGCATAGCCTAGAGGGTCTAGGGCAAGTCGCTTTGCCGCAGCTTCGGCGTCCGTCGCGATTGCTGTACCGCCGGATTTTGATTGAGTAGATGACACACTGGCCCCTTTTTGTTTCAACCTATCGTAGCAGCGAGCGAGCTTCGCCGTGAACGGAACTCCGCGCAAACGATGCCTACAATCACGCTGTTGGTCAAGTACAATTTACGTTAGTCAAAATCATGGCGCAGGCGGAATCATCCATGCAACTCAACATCTACGAAGCAAAAACTCAACTTTCGAATCTGGTTGATCGCGCGGCGGGCGGCGAGACAATTGTGATTGCGCGGGCGGGCAAGCCCATGGCTAAATTGGTGCCCTTCGACACCGTCCGCAAGTCGCGCAGTGGGGTTAAATTTGGTGGCACACTGGCGGGCAAGCTCGGTTTATCTCCCGATTTTTACGAACCTTTCACCGACGAAGATTTGATCGGTCGCGATTGAAGCTGCTGCTGGATACGCATTGCCTGCTATGGCTTATCGACGACGCGCCCAACCTGACGTCTCCGATGCGGCGGCGAATTGAGGACGCGGAGACCGTTTACTTTTCGCCTGTTTCCATCTGGGAGATTGGGCTGAAATGGCGGGCCGGAAAACTGACAGCGCTGCCGCGAGAGGTGCGGCGACAAGCAATCAACAACGGACTGGTCGAACTGCCGATTGAGAACGAGGCAATATTCCAGTCTTGCGAGTTGCAACAGAAGCATCCCGATCCGTTTGATCGCTTGCTGTACGCGCAGGCAAAGCACCACAAACTAAAACTACTCACCGCTGATGAGAACGAGGCAATATTCCAGTCTTGCGAGTTGCAACAGAAGCATCCCGACCCGTTTGATCGCTTGCTGTACGCGCAGGCAAAACACCACAAACTAAAACTACTCACCGCTGATCGTGCGCTAATCGCGTTCAGCACCTCCGTGATCGCGAAATTATGAACACCACTTTCAACTTCTCAGGCAAAGTCGCGCTCGTCACCGGCGGCGTTTCCGGTATTGGTGCTGCGGCATCGCTCGCGTTCAAGCGAGCGGGTGCGAGGGTGATTGCGTGTGGCGTGACCGAGCAGGAAATGAACGCGGCGAGGGTGAATCCTGACTTTGCCGGCGTGCGTTGCGAGACATTGAACGTGCGCGATGGTGAGGCCGTGAAGCGCCTCATCGGTTCGCTCGATCAGCTCGATTTTGTGGTGAACTCGGCGGGCATCATTCGCCGTGCGGCGGAGCATGATCCCGACACGTTTGCGGAAGTGATTGACGTGAACCTCACAGGTGGCATGCGCGTGGCGACCGCAGCGCGCCCGCTTCTCGCCAAGTCAAAAGGCGCGATTGTGTTCATCGGCTCGGTGATGAGTTTTTTTGGCGGCCCGGTGCAGCCCGCTTATTCGGCGTCGAAGGGCGCGGTGAAAAACCTCGTCATGTCGCTCGGCGCGGCGTATGCGCCCGATGGCATTCGCGTGAACGCGGTTGCGCCCGGTTGGGTGGTCACCGAGCTGTCACGGGGTGCGCGCGAAAATCCCGAACGCAACGCGCAGATCATGGGCCGCATTCCGATGAATCGCTGGGCTGATCCAGCCGAAATCGCCGATCCGATTTTGTTTTTGTGCTCGGATGCAGCGCGCTATGTGACGGGAACCATATTGCCGGTGGATGGTGGGTATTTGAGTGTGGGTTGACGCGGCTGTCCAGACACAGATCGGAAATGAACGGACGGCCCGTCTCAAACATCAAGCCAAATATGTCGAAGCACCACAGGCGGAAGATTTGCTGTGCGATTGTGAACAGTTACTTCTAC